>LFCO01000001.1 GCA_001189165.1 Parcubacteria bacterium C7867-005
AAAGCACTGCTTGAATGGCAAAACTACGCTGGTATTGTCCCAGCCACAGGATTCTATGGACCTACTACTAGAAGCATAATGAGGCTGGTGAGGTAGGGAAGGTGATAATATAGGTTGGTGGAGAACAAACTACAGAATCAAGATAATGATCGTGACACTCTAAGAGAAAAACTTGCTCAAAGCCAAGGAGTAAAACTTTCTCGTCCAGACCTAGCCCTTCGCCCTAAAAATAGGATTGAAGAATTTTTGCCTGCACTTACAAACAAGTATTCGTCTGAGAATTTTGTTGAAAAAAAAGAAACATATCAGTCGCCGATTGTAAAATCAACAAATTTATTTAGTAGAAAGACGAAAAAGATTATCACAATAGTTTTTGTTGGGCTAATGATTTTTATTGGATATTTTTCTGTTCGATATTTTTTCTTTAAAAATATAAATGATCCCATGTCGGTTGTTTCAGAAGTTCAAAAATTAACCGATCTTCCAAAAGGAGAGGATCCTACCATAGCCACAGTTAATGATCCTACGACTTTGTCTAATCAAAAATTTTTTAAAGACGCAAAAAAGGGGGACAGGGTATTAATTTATACAGAAGCAAAAAAAGCATTCTTATATAGACCAAGTGAAAATAGGGTAGTGGCCGAAGCTATTATAAATTAGCAAACCTCCGCTTGCGCGGAGGTTTGGGTGTCTATAAGCCGAATTCTGTAATAGGTAGTTATTTATCTGGTCCCTCACTCGCGTTAGGGATCTAGCGGCACTCTCTTCCGAAGAAGAGCTCGGCCTTGCATTCAAGTAAGGGTTTAGCCGTTGCATCACAACTTTGGATATGGCTGTGTTCGCCCCACTTCGCAAAAGCTATGCGGGGCGTCTACTCGCTTTCGCTTGCAGACGTTTCTGTTCGCACCTCGAGGATCGCTCCTGACAGGTATTACCTGCTACTATTTTTCCCTCGAAGCACATGTGCGACTCGAGAGAAATAAATGTTCGGACTTTCCTCTGTAGAATTGCTCCTACAGCAACCACCCGACACCTTCTCGATTATACCACTTATTTCTACTTAAAGCAAATCTTCATTTTATTCAGTTTTTATTCACAGTAACTATGTGAGTAACTATGGAATCAGTTCTATTTTTGATAGAATAAAGACATTAAAAGATTCGTGAACATTAATATTTAATCCATGGTTGATTCATACAAGATAAGTTTGACGTCGGTGTTTGCTGTTTTGGTTTTGCTACCAATCTTTTTCGTCTCTGGGACGGTATTGCCTCTAGGTGTTTCTAAGGCACTGATTTTATCTCTTGGAGCAATAGTTGCTTTCATCGCTTTTCTATACGAGACATTGAAGCAGGGTCGTATTGTTTTGCCCAGAATATACCTCTTGTGGGGAGCCTTGGCTATACCACTTGTGTACCTTGCCTCGAGCTTCACGAGTTCAATGCCAGCTATCTCTTTGTATGGATATAGCTTTGAGACGGGCACTTTCGGATCAATTCTATTTTTCTCTGCTCTGTTCGGTATAACCGCCGTAGCAGTTAAGAGTGTTGGCGAAATAATGAAGGGCTACACAGCTATCCTCCTCTCCATGTCGTTAGTTGTTTTGTTTGCCTTAGTAAAGATTTTCTCTGGTGGAGACGCTTTTGTCTTCGGAGCTTTTTCTGGTGTTATGGGCAATCCAATCGGTGCATGGACTGATTATGCGACCATGTTTGCTCTTGTATCGATCATCTCTCTTTTTGGATTGGAGATGCTTTCTCTGAAACGAGGTCAGCGTGTGTTTCTTTATGCTCTTCTGGTTTTGTCGGTTTTCCTCCTCGCAGTTATTAATTTCTCTATTGCTTGGAAGTTGTTGTTCATGGCTTCACTCGTCGCCATTGTTTATTTTATGACTGTAGAGAAGCGCTTCCCAGCTTCAGTAGAAATGGGTGCCCCCGTTGCTAAAAAGAGTAAATTTCTTGCTCCTATTTTTGTTCTGGTTGTTTCGTTGTTGTTCATGTTGAATCCAGTAATTTCTTCAAATGGAAGTATAGGAAACACCATTTCGAATTATTTTGGTGTTTCTAATGCTGATGTAAGACCATCCATTTCTTCTACCATGTCTGTGGCCAAAGAAGTCTTGAAGAAGGACCTTATTCTCGGTTCTGGACCAAATACTTTTGACCAAGACTGGCTTTTATATAAGCCACAAGAGATAAACTCTACTTCATTCTGGAATACACCTTTCCCTTATGGCGTAGGCTTTCTCCCAACTCAGGTTGCTACCACCGGCCTACTCGGCACCTTGGTTTGGTTGGCTTTCTTTGTTCTATATGTCCTCCTGGGTGCAAAAGCAATAAAAAAAGGCTCTGAGAATAAAAATGAACGCTTTGTTGTCATAACCTCTTTTGTTTCCTCGTTGTTTTTGTGGATTTCTGTTTTCCTATACATGCCATCTTTGGTTGTTTTGACTATGGCATTTATCCTTTCTGGTATTTTTGTGGCGTCTTCGGTGATTACTGGAGTAGTTGGGCAATATGAAATTAGCTTCTCAAAGTATGTTTCTTTGAACTTCATAACAGTTCTCCTGATGATTGTCCTGGGGATTGGCGCCGCAGCTATGGGCTTCGTATCTCTACAGAAAGTTATTTCTTTGTCTCACTTCCAAAAAGCTTTGGTCCTCTCTAACACATCAGGGGTTTCCAAGGACGATGTTGTCACTGAGCTCGGCAAAGCATCGAGTCTCTCTGAACAGGATATTCATTTTGGCGCTTTGTCTCAGATAGAGTTCGCCAGAGCACAAGAAGCTTTGGCTAATACTACAAATACTCCAGAGCAGAACAGGCAGGCTTTTGAACAAGCTATGTCAAAGAGTATTGCGGGAGCACAGGCAGCTACAAACCTAAACCCAGGTAACTACAGAAATTGGATAGCACTCGGATCTATATACGAAGCTCTGGTGCCAGCACCTTTGTCGGTCGACGGGGCTTATGAAAGTGCCAAGAATGCTTTCGAAGAGGCACGCAAGAGAAATCCACTCGGTCCAGAGGTACCACTTCTCTTGGCTAAATTAGAGTTAGACAAAGGTAATATATCCGGAGCCCGCTTGCACATAAAGGATTCTCTTGAAAAGAAAGCAGATTTTGCTGATGCTTATTTCCTCCTCACACAGCTAGAGGTTAGCCAAAACAATATAAACGAAGCGATAGTTTCTGCAGAGAACGCCGCTTTCTTGAGGCCAGATAATGCCGGGTTGTTCTTTCAGCTCGGACTCCTAAAGTATTCTGGTAAGAATTATACTGGTGCCGCAGAAGCGCTTACTCAGGCCTTAAATATCGTTCCTGATTATGCTAATGCTAAATACTACCTAGGACTCTCGCTTGATGTTTTGGGCCGAAAAGCAGAAGCCATCAGTCTGTTTGAGGATCTGGCTAGATCAAACCCAGAAAATGAAGGTGTAGCAAAAATACTTTCAAACCTCAAAGACGGTAAAGATGCGTTCTACCAAACCCCAGTTTCTAAGAGACCGTCAGCTAAAAAGACTCCTCCAATTTCTAACTAAGTCTTCGGAGAGAGCTCAAAATGGTTCAAAAGATCTTCAGGTTCTTGTATAAAGAGTCTTCTACTCTGCATAACGCCGCATATCTTCTGGGCGTTTTTGCGGTTCTGTCTCAAGTGATGGCTGTTATACGAGACAGACTACTCGCTCATATATTTGGAGCAGGTAGTTCGCTGGATATTTATTATGCAGCTTTCCGTATACCAGATTTCTTGTTTGTGACCATTGCTTCCATAGTGTCTTTGTCTGTAGTCGTGCCCTTTATAGTTGAGAAAGAAAAAGAGAGTAAAGAAGCTGTACAGAAATTTGTTAATAACATCTTCTCATTCTTCTCCGTGCTCATGATTACCTCGTGTATTTTGGCCTTTTTCCTTATTCCGGTTTTTTCTGACGTTCTATTCAAGGGCTTTTCTGACTCAGCACTTAAGGAAGTCATCTTGTTGTCGAGGATATTGCTCATATCTCCTATCGCATTAGGTTTTTCTAATCTTTTGGGAAGTTTAACTCAAGTTTATAACCGTTTTACCGTATATGCCTTTGCTCCACTTCTGTACAACCTCGGGATCATTCTGGGGGTCGTTCTACTTGCCCCGACATTTGGGGTGAGGGGAATAGTCATCGGGGTTATAGTCGGGGCGATCATGCATGCTGTAATACAAATACCATTTGTGATGAAGGTCGGTCTCTTGCCAAAATTTTCTTTCGGTTTTGATTTGGCATCCATTAAAAAAGTTGCCCCGCTGTCTCTCCCACGGACTCTCACTCTGTCCATGAGCCATGTAGCAACAATTTTCCTTGTCTCCATGGCTTCCCTGATGGTTGTTGGTTCTATATCTGTCCTGTCTTTTTCTATGAATATACAGTCTGTACCACTGTCTATTATTGGGGTTAGTTATTCATTGGCTGCTTTCCCAACACTTTCTAGATATTTTGCTGATAAGAATATCTCCGGCTTCGTTTCCCAGATGGTTATCACATCAAGGCATATCATATTTTGGTCTTTACCCATCACCGCTTTGTTTATCGTATTGAGGGCCCAGATCGTCCGAGTCCTTTTGGGCACTGGTAGGTTTGATTGGAACGATACAAGGCTCACGGCCGCCGCTCTCGCCATATTCTCTGTCTCAGCTGTCTTTCAGTGCCTCATCCTTCTTTTTGTTCGCGCATTTTATTCTGCGGGTAAAACCAAGATGCCCTTTGTCGTTAACTTGATATCTGCCGTTTCAATTATAGTGATCTCTTATATTTTTGTTCATATATTTTACGCATTCCCAGACTTCAGAAACTTCGTCTCTGCTCTTTTGAAGGTAGAGGATTTGCCTGGAACGGTGGTACTGATGCTTCCTCTGGGCTATACGGTGGGTACTATCATAAACGGCATTCTCCACTGGATTGGCTTTGAAAGGGAATTCAGGGGCTTTTCTAAGGAGGTTCTGAAATCTTTGTGGCAGTCTTTTGCTGGAGCGGTTATTTTGGGGTACATCACTTTCGTTGGACTCAGGTTGTTTGCCCCACTATTCGGCACATCCTCTCTTCTGGGTATCTTTTTCCAGGGGTTCTTCGCTGGGATATTGGGCATTGTATCTGCGGTGATCATTCTCTATTTACTAGGAAGTAAGGAATTAAAAGAGGTTTGGGCATCAATCCACAATAGATTTTGGAAAACAGAAGTCATTGCTACAGACCCAGAAATCGTTTAAGGTAACGGATATATGTCTCAAATAAGGAACTTCTCTATAATCGCGCATATTGACCACGGCAAATCTACTTTGGCTGACCGCATGCTGGAGATCACTGGCACGATAGAGAAGCGTAAAATGAAAGAACAAGTCCTTGATTCTATGGAGCTGGAGCGTGAGAGAGGCATCACAATCAAAATGCAGCCAGTGAGGATGAAATATAAACCCAAGTCAGATGGTGAAGAATACATCCTCAATTTGATAGATACTCCAGGACACATCGATTTTTCCTACGAAGTTTCCAGAGCCCTCCTTGCGGTTGAAGGCTCTATTTTGTTGGTGGACGCTACTCAGGGTGTTCAGGCGCAAACCCTCACGACCCTGGGTATGGCTAGAGATGCCGGGCTAGTGATTATCCCCGTACTATCAAAGATAGATTCGCCACTTGCACGTATTGATGAGGTCAAGGAAGAGATCATCTCCTTACTTGGAAGTAGGCCTGAAGACATTCTTTTGGTTTCCGGCAAAACAGGTGAGGGCGTGGACGATTTACTCAGTGCAGTGGTAGAGCGAGTTCCTCCACCAAAGATTGAAGATAACCAACCGTTTCGTTCTTTGGTGTTTGATTTTAAATACTCGAACCACCGTGGAGTCATCGTCTTCGTGAGAGCTTTGTCTGGATCAATAAAAAAGGGAGACAATCTTGTATTTAAAATTGCTGGTAAAAAATTCCAGGCACTGGAGGTCGGAGTGTTTATGCCAGAAGAGACACCCAAAGAAAACCTTTCTTTGGGTGAGATAGGTTATATAGTCACTGGTATAAAAGAACCAGGAGTCGTGTCTGTCGGCGATACTGTAGCCATAGAGAGCGATGAGACACAAGCATTACCAGGCTATCAGAAAGCCAGGCCGGTCGTATGGGCCTCTATTTATCCGGAGAGTCAGGATGATTTTATGATTCTCAAGCAGGCTCTGCTCAAATTGAAACTTTCGGATTCAGCCTTTTCGTTTGAAGAAGAGTCATCGGGGGTTTTGGGTAGAGGGTTTAGATGTGGTTTTCTGGGGATGCTACATCTAGAGATAATCACCGAAAGGTTGAGAAGAGAATTCGACCTGCCACTTATTATCACTCTACCTTCTATCACTTATGTTGTTAAATATAAAAATGGTAAAGAAGAAACTGTTTATACGCCATCATTTTTTCCTGAAGACCATTTGATTGAATCTGTTAGAGAGCCGTGGGTCAGGGCAACTATCATCACCCCGCCAGATTATCTGGGTGTTCTGTTGAAAATACTCCATGAACACGAGGCGGAGGTTGGAAATACTGAAAGTTTTGGAGACCTGCGAACATCTGTTTCTCTACTGATGCCCCTCCGTGAATTGATGAGGGGGTTCTTTGATAAACTGAAGAGTGTGACATCTGGATTTGCTTCAATTTCATACGATCTTGAGGGTGAGCGTGAAGCAGATGTTACTCGGTTAGATATTTTAGTGGCCGATGAAGTTGTCCCTGCTTTTGCTAAGGTTATATCAAAGAGGCAGGTAGAGGTTGAGTCAGAGACTGCAGTAGAGAAACTTGCCGGAGCGCTTCCTCGCCAGATGTTTACCCTAAAGATTCAGGCTAAGGCATTTGGCCGGATAATCTCATCCAGAACACTTTCTGGTATGAAAAAAGATGTCACTCAGCATATGTACGGAGGAGATATCACCCGGAAGATGAAGCTTCGAGAAAAGCAGAAGAAGGGCAAGAAGAAGATGAAGGAGAGAGGAAAGGGAAACGTCACTATCCCTCAGGACGTATTCCTCAAGATGATGCGTTCAGAGTAGGCTTATCTGAAGGTAGGGAGGTAAACAATTATAAGAGAGATAATCATGAGGATGGATAGGGCTATCCATATCCCCTGGAATTTCTTTTTGTTTTCTTTTCTAAATAGCATGCCTGTTATGCTAGCATAAAGATAAATATTTGGATATCCATGAAAGAGCTACAAGAAAAACAAAGGATCAAAAAAAGGCTTTATTCTACGCCAGGGTTGGTTGTTCTTTTGATCGTCGCTTTTTTTATGATTCGCGGTGCTTATGGGGTTATAGTCAAAGAAAGAGAGAGTTCTAAGTATGTCGAAGATTTAGAGAAGAAAATCGGGTCTCTTTCACAGAGACAGGAGGATCTGCGTGACGGTATCGGTCGACTGGAGACAGAAGAGGGTATAGAGACCGAGATCAAAGAGAAATTCAGTGTTTCCAAGCCAGGGGAACGAGTAGTGGTTGTTGTAGATCAGAGAAAAATATCAACCTCTTCTGCTACAAGCAGTATTCCGTGGTACAAGAGGTTACTCAAGAGCTTGTGGTAGGGTTGGGGTCGAATGTATAATAGTGTACTAAACAGAAAAATATGAAAAAAATAGAAATATATTCAACACCCACCTGCCACTTTTGTCACATGGCCAAGGATTTCTTTAAGGCTAACAATATACCATTTACAGACCACGATGTGTCCACGGATCTAACCAGGCGAAAAGAAATGGTTGATAAAAGTGGTCAAATGGGTGTGCCTGTTATCGTTGTGGATGATAAGAGTGTAGTGGTCGGGTTTGATCAAGAGAGATTGAGCGATCTCTTGGGAGTAAAAGGATAAGGTCTCTGCAGATTTTTGGGCTTACCTGTGGTATATTCTCTTGGTTCGTACCAGGCTCTCATAGTTCAATGGATAGAACAGTTCCGTCCTAAGGAATAGATGTAGGTTCGATTCCTGCTGAGAGCACAATCAAGGTAGATGCGGAGGCCCTCTAATTTGGGTTGTTTTTCCATTCAAAAATCTGCACGCTTAGGTATTGAGAAAATAACGTTTTTCCTATATAAATTGAAGATTTTTTGGTAAAATGAAATTATCATCCTTACTAAATAAACTGTGGACTCAAACATACAAAACAAAAACTTCTGGCAGCTATCATTCGAAGAGACGGCACGATTATTTGAGACGGATATAGAAAAAGGCTTATCCTCACAAGAGGTCAAAGACCGTCTTTTGGCCTTTGGGAAAAACACCATCAGCACTTCCAAAAAAGCAGTTGGATTAAAAATATTCCTAAACCAGTTAAAAAGTCCTCTGATACTCGTTCTTATTTTTGCTGGCATCATTACGCTAGCTATTTCGCACTACCGTGACGCAATCTTTATTTTCGTTGCTGTTATCGTTAACTCCGCCTTAGGCTTCTATCAGGAGAACAAGGCTGAGCGCGCGCTTTCGGAACTCAAGACCTATCTCAAACAGCGAGCAAGAGTTATTCGAGACGGTAAAGAACGAGAGATTGATGCGGAAGAGCTTGTGCCAGGTGACATCATACGGCTGGCACAGGGCGATCGGGTTCCAGCAGACGCGCGAGTTATGTTTGTTAATGACTTCCAAGTCGATGAAGCGGTGCTTACAGGTGAATCTTTGCCTGTATCAAAATCAATAGATAAGTCACTGGAGTCAGCTAGCCTCTCGGATCAGAATTCAATGATCTTTGCTGGGACGCTCGTAACTCAAGGGGTGTGTGCCGCCATTGTCTGCCGTACCGACGGAAGCACCGAGCTTGGCAAGATTGCTTCGCTTATCGCCACTTCGGAGAACGAAAAGACGCCGCTTCAGAAAGCCATCATCAACTTCAGTATTTATTCAAGCATGGCTCTCGGAACACTCACGCTTGTGGTATTTGGTATCGGTATTCTTGCTGGGCACTCTCCTTTTGACATGTTCCTAACTTCTGTCGCTATCGCTGTGTCCGCCATTCCAGAGGGTTTGCCGATATCCATGACCGTCATCCTTGCGGTCGGAGTAGAGAGAATGGCAAAGCGGAAAGGTGTAGTAAGGAAGCTTGTTGCGGCCGAAGCACTCGGTAGTACTACCGTCATCCTCACCGACAAGACAGGAACTCTGACGATGGCAAAAATGGTGATGTCCAAGATCATTCCTTTTGAAATTGATGAGCAGAGACTGATCGCGCGAGCTTTGACTAATGCAAACGTGCTAATAGAAAACCCGCATGACGATCCTGACTCTTGGCGAATGAACGGCAGAATCATGGAAACGGCCCTCGTCCAGTCGGCTGGTATTCGGGGGATGACGTTTGCGGAGATCACAGCCAAAGAGCATGTTCTCCAGACCATGCCGTTCAATGCTGTGCAGAAATTTTCAGTATCTTTAGTAAAAGAATCTGGCAAACATCTGCTCGTCTTTTTTGGTGCGCCTGATATTTTACTTGGTCACTCGTCGCTTGATGCAAAGGAAAAAGAGGCCTTACTTTTGCAGATTGACTCTCTGGCACTCTCCGGAGAACGGGTACTTGGCGTTGCGTCTAAAGAGATTGCTCACACGGAAAACTTTTCTATTTCAAAAGATTTGTCACTGTCGCATCTGTCATTCGACGGTCTTATTACATTCCGTGATCCTATTCGGCCTGGTATCAAACATGCTATAGGTCGAGTACGAGACGCTGGTGTTAAGACGGTCATTCTCACTGGTGATCATCGAGGAACGGCTATAGCCGTGGCCAAAGAGATTGGTATGAAAGTTGATGATCTGTCGGTACTCGATGCTTCCGAGCTTTCAAAATTATCAGAGGATGAATTGCGAGAAAGATTGCCAGGGATATCTGTCATTTCTCGTGTCACACCATTCGACAAACTTCGCATCGCTAAGTTATATCAAGAGATGGGCGAAGTGGTGGCCATGACTGGCGATGGGGTCAATGACGCACCAAGCATCAAACAAGCCGACGTGGGCATCGCTATGGGTTCGGGTACGGAAGTGGCGCAGAGCGTAGCTGATTTAGTGCTTCTCGATGACAACTTTGAAACCATTGTTGCGGCCATTGAGGAAGGTCGGCAGATTCTCGGCAACATTCGCAAAGTGCTTGTCTACCTCCTTTCTAACGTGACCGACGGACTCATCCTGATCGGCGGATCACTTCTCACTGGCTTGCCTCTGCCACTCAATCCGCTTCAGATCCTTTGGGTCAATTTCTTTACCGACAGTTTTCCAGCCGTCTCGTATGCGTTCGAGAAAGAGCCGGATGGTCTTAAACACAAACCGCTAAAGAGAGGCAAGATAAAATTATTCGATCCTGTTATGAAATTTTTAATCCTCGCAATCGGTGTTTCAACCAGTGCATTACTTTTCGTTATTTACTACGTTCTGATGCGACTCGGCTACGACGAAGCCATTGTCCGCACGTTTATCTTTGCGGCTTTTGGTACATACACATTGCTTGTCGCTCTTTCTGTGCGAAGTTTGGACAGAAGCATTCTTTCGTATCCGCTGTTTTCAAACAAATATCTTAATGGCGGTATTCTCGTCGGTATTGTTCTTATGGCTGTGGCCATTTATTTACCAGGACTTCAATCTGTCTTCAATACAGTGGCGTTGCCTCTCAATTGGGTGATCGGTGTTATATTGATCGGTCTTTTAAACATCGTGCTGATCGAGATCGCAAAGTGGTTCTTTAGGAACAGGCAACTTAATGTTAATGCTGGTAAAATAAACATATGAGCATCTTCACAAAATACATATGATATCTGAAAGACAACCCTCAAGGCTATTGGTTCAAAGCCAAGCTCTATGGGTGGGGTTGGGATCCAGCCACATGGCAAGGGTGGCTTGTGCTTCTGGTCTACATCGTTGCCATTGTATTTTTTGCACTGACTCTTAATGAAAACTCTCATCCACGAGAAATAATGTTCACTTTCATTCTGCCCAGTGTCTTATTGACCGCCACCTTACTTCGTATCTGTTATAAAAAAGGTGAAAAGCCGCGGTGGCAATGGGGGTCGGGAGATAAGTACAAAGATAAATAATATGAGCGCACAAAATGAGAAAAATAACATAATGCGAGATTTGGGGGTTGTGGCTTTGAGTATTGTCATCGCCATCATTCTGGCAAAAACTGGGGCTTTGGCCGGAATTCTGACGAGCACGCAGGAGTGGACAATCTTGGGAAGCTTAGTTGCTGGAATATTTTTTGTATCTATTTTTACTGCCGCACCAGCTGGCGTAGTGCTCTTTGAACTAGCGGCCGCCAATCCAATATGGGAAGTTGCATTGTTTGGCGGAATCGGCGCACTCATCGGCGATCTGCTTATCTTCCGCTTCATCAAAGACAGTATTTCGGCAGACATTCCAGAAGAGGAGCGTATCGAAATCTCTCAAGTAGTATTTGTTTTGGAATGAGCGGGGCTTGATTGCTCAAGTTGTCTATATTTTAACGGCCCTGCATTTCATAGTCAACACAGAAACCAGTATCATTTTTATTTCCTACAACGCAACGAGTTTACATAAAAAGCAAATGGCACACGCTTTTCAAAGTGTGTCATTCATCCGCATCACGAATCCATCCTTGTGGTGCTTGGTCATTTCAAAATCGATATCTCAAAAACAGCCCTTTTGAAACACCCCCTTTCCGTGTGCTAAGTGTGCCAATTGCGAAAAGAGACCCCTATGCGGGTGCATCGTTTGGGGACTTGGAAAATCTCTCAAGAAGCCTTACACTGCTTGGTATCACCCCGTCCGAGACCTATCGGGGGCACCAGAAGATCGTTGAAATACCGATATATTTTGCTATAATCCTCTGATGAGTCCTGAAGAAAAAGAGCTTTTAAGGCGTACTCTGAAGTTATCCGAAGACAACAACAGGATACTTTTGAGGTTACAAAGCTCGGCCCGCTGGCAGGCCTTCTGGAGTCTCATCAAGATTCTTTTCATTGTGTTACCGCTCGTTGTCGGGTATATTTTGCTCCAACCTTATTTCGGTTCAGCAAAAGACACCCTTGAACAGGCCAAATCGCTCTTAGATAGTGATCTGATATTGCCGAGATAGCTCAGTTGGTAGAGCATTCCCCTGAAGAGGGAAGGGTCCCCAGTTCGAACCTGGGTCTCGGCACCAATTAAAAAACCGTCCTAAATTTAGGACGGTTTTTTAATTACTGGCCTTTGACTTTGAGTTTCGTTAGGCGATGTTTGTCTATCTTTGGTAAGCGGAGTATGAGTAATCCATATTTTTCTACAGCCTCTGATTCCTCGACATCTATTTCCTCAGGCAAAGGTATAACTCTGGAGAATGATCCCCAGTATAGTTCTCTATGGATATAATCATCTCCGACCAGGGTTCTGTCCTCTTCCCTTTTGCCTCTTATGGTGACTGAATCTCTGGTGATGGTCACATCGAGGTCTTCTGGTTTAACACCCGCGACCATAGTCTTGATCACGATTTCACTTGGAGTCTGATATACATCAACGGTGAGTTGCCCCTCCTCTTCTTCCTCAAATGCACCTAAACGTGAAGAAGTTTGGCTACTTGGTGTAGGTTCTTCTGTTATTTGTTCATCCTCTAATCTCACTGCGCCTGTTAGGCGTTCAAAAAAAGATCTTTTGTTGTGCATAATGTACTTTTAGACTTTTATTATATCACGCACCTAGATGGTTGTTGAAGTATTGCCGGTGGATATCGTGTCGCCACTAGCTTGGGGGGACTTGATAGTTTTTACCTTCTCAAATATAAGCAATAATATCGTTATCCCTGCCCACACTGTGCCGAAAGTGAGGAAAATCCCCACATCTTTTTGGTTGATTATAAACAGATTGAAAACCGTATGGATGATAACTGCCAAAAGGAAAGAGAAGATGCCCCAGGAGATCTTTTTAAGTTTAGTTTTGTAAAAATTTAAAGAGAGCGCTACTCCGATCGTCGCAGAAGACACTATGTGGAGCAGTGAAGCTCCAATAAATCTCATATTGCCCGTGAGCAGGCCCTCCAGGATGTGTTCTCTGACGATCATGTCTTCCTGAAGCAGGGGGTTCATTATAAAGAGCACATTTTCAACAGCCACAAACCCAAGTGCCACTACGATCATATACATCATTGGGTCGAGTGGCTCATTATCCTCTCTGCCTCGAATCGCCACATAATATGCTGCCAAGAATTTGAATGCTTCTTCTGAAAATGCCCAAAAGGTGAAAGCCATCACTCCCATGCCGGGAAATATTCGATCGACCAGTACTTGTACTGGTAGTACTAAAACAACTACCGCGCCACCAGCTACGAACGTTTTTATTATGAGCCCTATCGGTTCTGGGTTTTGAGCATCCTCACGTAGCCAGAACACAAGCCAAATAATTGCAGGTAGTATCCCTATAGATAGCGCCAGAAAGATAATAGAGAAATCCATTAGTTTTCAAATTTGGGCCAGGACTCAACCATCAACAAGGGCCTATCCTTGGGGTGTGGCATGTTCTGCCATATTTCTTCGGTCACAAATGGCATGAATGGATGGAGCATCTTTAGGGATGTGCTTAGTATGAAATACAACTTACGCTTCGTTTCCTCATTTGCTATGTCGCCCTTACTTTCCTCTATGATTTTATCTGCAAATGTATGCCACACATAATGGTAGATTCTCTCAGAGGCATTGTGGATTCTAAAGTTATCAAGTTCATTTGTTGCTGTAGAGAATTCTTTGTACATCTCCTGTATATCTTCATCTTGGACTTCTGGTGTTTCAAATGAACTGGGTTGATTCGAGAGCACGAATCGGGTTATGTTCCAAAGCTTGTTGGCAAAATTTTTATAGCCCCGTATCTTGTCTTTGGAGATACTACTGTCTGTGCCCGCAGCTGTCCCAGATATGAGTGCCATACGACCTGCGTCTGTGCCAAACTCTTTGGCGACATCTATGGGGTCTATGCCGTTTCCCAAGCTCTTTGACATCTTTTGACCCTTGGCATCTCTGACTGTGCCGTGTAGATAGACAGTGCTGAAGGGAATTTGGCCGAGAACATATCCAGACATGAGCACCATCCGCGCCACCCAGAAAAACAAAATTTCATAACCAGTCTCAAGCAGGTTTGTTGGGTGATAATCCAGGAGGTCCTTGGTTTTATCTGGCCAACCTAAAGTTGAGAACGTCCAAAGTGCTGAAGAGAACCATGTGTCCAGAGTATCTGGATCTTGCGTCCAACCATCTTTTTCCCAAGTCTCTGATGGGGGATTTGTATCTACATGAGTTTCTCCGTCTCTATACCATACGGGTATCCTATGGCCGTACCAGATTTGTCTTGAAATACACCAGTCTCTGAGGTTGTCTATCCAGTGAAAATAAGTTTTATCAAAGTAATCTGGGATTATTTTTATCTGACCCTGGGACACAGCTTTCTGCATTATTTCTTTTAGGGTTGTTTCGGTTCCTGACTTTATCCCATTTATTTCTGAATGGGGGAGAATGAATGGTTTGTTCACTGCTACGAACCACTGAGTCATGATCTGTGGTTCTATGATCCCCCCTGTTCTCTCTGCGGTGGCTATGTTGTGGGTATAGTCTTCTGTCTTTACCAACAAGCCTTTGGCATCCAGTTTCTCTATGATTTTCTCCCTGGCATCTTTGATCTTCATCATGGCGAATTCACCCGCGATTGGTAGTAATTTGCCGTACTGATCGATGATTTTCTCTCTGTCCAACTTGTGTGTTTCTGCGATATCAAAATCTATTTGTGAATGAGCAGGGGTTATGGTCATCACTCCGGTGCCGAATTCCATATCAATCCTCTCATCTTTGATCACCGTTGCTTCGATCGGTCCATTTATCCACTCAACCATCAGTTTTTGTCCGTGGGTATATTCCTTGAACCTACTGTCTTCTGGATGCATCACTACATACTTGTCTCCGAATTTTGTTTCTGGCCGGGCTGTCCCTATAGTGAATGGCCCATATTTGAGATAATAAAATTTGGTTTTTTCTTCTACATAGACAACCTCATCGTCTGCGATTGTTGTCTGGCCCTTGGTGTCCCAGTTGACCATCCTCTCTCCACGATAAATTAACCCATCCTCATACATCTTCTTGAAGACCGTTTTAACTGCCAAGTTTCTTTTTTCATCTAAGGTAAAGGCTTCTCTGCCCCAGTCACAGCTTGCGCCCATCACTTTTATTTGGGAGACGATAGTGTCGTGGCTTTGCTTTGCAAAACTGTCGATCCTTTTTAGGAGTTCTTCACGTCCGATATCGTGCCTGCTTTTCTTTTCTTCTTTTTGAATCTCTTTCTCGACTTTGGATTGGGTGGCTATGGCCGCATGATCAGTCCCTGGAAGCCACAGGGTGCGTTTGCCGAGCATTCGGTTATACCTTACGAAGATATCTTCTACGGTGAGCATTAGTGCGTGCCCCATATGTAAAACCCCAGTCACGTTTGGTGGAGGCATGATAACCGTGTAGGTTGGGGCATCCTCTCTTGTAAACCCTGATTCTATGGCTTTATTGGGGTTGAAAAATCCACCTTCTTCCCACAGAGAATAGATCCTTGCTTCGGTTTCAGTCGGATTATATGGCTTAAGAAACCTCTCATTCATGTATTTCTATATTAACACAAGATATTTGGTGATAATTTGTGTTTGTATAGGACAAAATTTACACAGCCGATGCTCTGTTTCTGAGTAAAAAACAGAACCAGCGAACAGCCCTTATTCTATAGACATTTTTATCAGAATTAAAAATCCATTTAAGAGCATCTTCACCATAAAGGACAAATATGTATTATGTGTTGATAACAAAGGGTATTATTGCAGTTCTAGATACAAGCGCAACTATTGACAATTTTCTAAAAAAACGTAGGGTAGTGATGCCTGTATGATAAAAGCTTTGAGACAAAAAACTCTCGTCAAAATCACCACATTTTATATGTTGGTGGCCTTATCTTTAGGAAGTTTCCCCTTTGATGTGTTCGCCGATACCCCTACGATCACACTCCTTGCGAATGGACAGAGTTCTCTGACCCTATCTGGTCCAACCGAATCCTTTACGATCACCCTAAGCACTGCGAATCCTGCAGATATTTGTACTCAAACATCTCCTATAAATTCAGGAATTTCTTCCTCTTCTAGTGAAAACATAGATCCAAGTCATCCATTTTATCCACCTGCTGGTGGCAGTACCACCTTTTCTGTCACCTGTGATGATGGGGCCGGACTCACTGCTTCTGCGAGTGTCACCGTCTCTCTGCCACCAGCACCGGCTCCACTACCCACAGTAGACCTGACCGTAAATGGCTCAAATGGACCTGTCACCCTTAACTCTGGAGACACCTATACATATTCTTGGAATTCAACAAACTCCACCTCCTGTGAACAGACTTCACCGGCCACTTCCGGCATTGCTCTTTCAGGATCTAGTGCAACGATCGATTCCAGTAATCCTTTCTATCCATCAACCACCACTCCGGTAACTCTCACCATGACCTGTACAGATGGCACTAACACAGCGAGCGACTCTGTGACAGTAAACCTCTCAAGCGGAGGAGGCTCTACGCCGACTTCTCCTACAATAGACCTGACCGTAAATGGCTCAAATGGACCCGTTGTTTTGAGCACCGGCAACACCTATACATATTCATGGAATTCATCTAACGCTACGTCCTGCCGAGAGACCTCTCCACTGTTCTCTGGAACCTCTCTATTTGGTACCAGTGCGGTTATAGATTCAAGCCACCCTTTCTATCCTTCTGTGGGTTCACCCGTCACCATCACTATCGAATGTACTGACGGAGCTGTTACTGTAAGTGACTCTGTCGTGGTTAGCCTCTCAAGCGGAGGTGGAAATCCAAATCCAACCACTCCTACTGTGGATATCAAGGCGAATGGTTCTGACGGTCCGGTCACCCTCAATTCTGGTGATACCTATACATATTCTTGGACATCGGCTAATGCTACTTCTTGTTTACAGACAGCTCCTATAAATGCGGGTGTTTCTGCTACAGGTACAAGTGCGGTTATAGACTCAAACAATACTGATCTTTATCCATTGGTAAACGCACCAGTCACCCTCACTATCACCTGTACAGATGGCACTAACACAGCGAGCGACTCTGTGACAGTAAACCTCTCAAGCGGAGGAGGGAATCCAAGTACCCCACCAGGGGATGATGACGACAATGGTGGTGGAGGAGGGGGAGGCAGACGCAGGTCAACACCCCCTGCGACAGACACACGCTCTTGCTTGTGGTTAAGGGATTATATGAGGATTGATTTTCAGAACGACCAGATAGAGGTTATGAAGCTCCAGACTTTCCTAAAGGACATGATGGGTTACAGTGGAGTCACCGTCACTGGTACCTTCGATCAGGGAACATTTGATGCTGTATCCGCTTTCCAGATGCAATATGAGGCAGATATCCTCACTCCATGGGGTCACACAGCTCCAACAGGTTATGTTTATATACTAACCCTCAAGAAGGTTAATGAGATTTTCTGCCAGAGAGCCTTCCCTATAACAGACTCACAAGAATTAGAGATAATCGCCTTCAGAGCTCTGCTCCAGAGTCTCAGGGATAGGGGATTTGAGGTCGGAAATACGCCTGACGGCACGGTCCTCACGCCTCCAGAGGGAGCAACAACCACTCCGCCGGAGATACCGACCGTCGGTCAAGGACAAAATTTACGGAATCTGGCCTCAGCCATATTCACACTCCCAACAGATCTGGGCGACTTCATGCAGTGCCTATACGAGTGGTTACTCATAGTAATTGTCCTTTATATCTTGGGAAGTGTCCTTAAAGATGTCCTTTATAAGGATCTCCCAGAGAATAGTCGAAAGAGATTCTTTGTGAAGTGGATAACAATATTAGCTGGCCTCGTCATCTCTATCGTATTGGCTCTCATATTTGGCGAGCTATGTATTATCTTCCCACTCGCCCTGTCATTCCTAGTGGCACTTATGTGGATTCTCACCAGCAAGAATCATGACTCGATCAGAGTCTCAGTCAAATCTTGGTACATCGTCCTCATGGCAAGATCTAAGTCTTTCTTCAATAAGGCAAACAGACCAAAGGAGATAGAAGCACCAAAGATTCCTAAAAACTAAGATTTCCGTTCGCCTTTAGCCGTTCTGGATTACCTGTGGATAACTTGTTGATTACTTTACCGCCAGAAATCTGGATATAGGCTGAAATACCTATCATCACTGCATTGTCTGTTGTCAAGGATTTCTCTGGTAGAAGTAGGTCGAGCCCAGAGAATTTGTCCGCGAGCTTGTGTAGCTCTCTTTGTAGATGGATGTTTTGAGATACTCCACCAGCGACAATCAGAGTTTTAGTATCGTATTTTTCTAAGGCTTGTTCGGTTTTGCTAATAAGTACTTCTACGGCCGAGTCCTCGAATTCATGAGACATCTCTTCTCGGATGTTTTCATTCACACCAGTTTCTTTTAATTTATATAAAACAGAAGTTTTCAGTCCAGAAAAAGAAAAGTCCAGATCTTTTGAATTGATCATCGGACGGGGTAAGGAAAAGGTTGGGACGAGGTTCTTGGATCGATGAAGTTCTGCAAGGGCAGAGACCTTTGGTCCGCCTGGATAAGGGAGGTCCAGTAAGCGAGCGACCTTGTCGAAAGCTTCGCCTACTGCATCATCTCTGGTCTTGCCTACGATCTTATATTCACCAAAGTTTTTGATATATACGAGTTCGGTGTGTCCTCCGGAAACAAGCAATGCAAGGGCGGGGAATACGAGTTTTTCTTTCAGATTAAGTAATGGGGAATAGATGTGACCCTCCATATGATTCACTGGGTATACGGGCAGATCCCACAAAACTCCGAGTGCTTCTGCAAAGACTATACCTACCCACAATGCTGGTTCGAGCCCGGGACCAGTGGTTACTGCGATAGAGTCTATGTTTGGTTTATCTATCTCTAATATTTCTTTGGAGAACAATTTATATAGATCAGGCTCTTTGGTCAGGATTTTCTCTATTTTCTCGATCATCTCTTGTGTTGGTTTTAAGCCGTATTTGGATTCGCCAAAGGCTTGTCTGAGGGTGGTGAGAAGAATGGGGACGAGGTTCTTGGCATGTTCCCTGCGAGCGAGATTTGGATAGACCCCACCGAATTCTTTGTGGAGGTCTATCTGAGAGACAAGGGTGTTGCCAAGCACCTTGAATTCAGGGGATTTTAGCCCTCCTTCGGCCTCAAGTATGGCTATGGCTGTCTCATCACAGCTAGTTTCTATGGCTAAAATTTTCATTTGGCAATTATAGCTTATTTGTTGTATTAAATTTTTGAATTCATATAAAAGCGAAGCCCCCTTTCCAACCGAAGTTGAATTGGGGGCATGGTCTAGGTGTCGCTATTTTCTTCGAGTTCGAGCATATAGCAGACGCAGTTCTGTTCGAGCTGATCGCATTTGTCACAGACATATGCGCCTGGGTCTAGCCTGATAGCACAATTGCGACAAATTGGTTCGCTGCCGATCCAGCCGTGCTTCGTCGTGGAATTAATTTCCTTCTCGCAGATATCGCAGATCACCTTAGACATTACATCTCCTTGTGGGGGTTAGCCTACAAAGAGTTCTCGCATCCGCTTGCTCCCGAAGGAGGGGTGAAGGAGGCGAAACCTTACTTGCCCTGTATCCCTGATTACCCGTAGGGGATTACAAGTCGACTTTCGTCATTCAGGTCTTCTACACGCAATATTAGCACATTTAAATCCTTATGTCAAGTCTGATGGTTTTAAACCATTCGTAGGCTTCCAACTCTAATTGATTTAGAAATGCAGTCTTGGCTTCTCTGTATGCGGGATAATCATTTGGATAAAGTTCTACGTTTCTCTGCTTCAAGTCAGAGTAATCTCTGGCTTTTTCTGGATGAGTTCTTAGGTAATCCCTCATGATAATAAACTGACGAGCTTTAGCCGACTCTATTTCACAGACATGAATATTTTCTAGCTTTTCACCATCAGGACCTAATTTAAAGAAAAGAAGAGTGTTGGGTGCTATATAGTTTTCTCCCCATTCGTATCCGGCTTCAACTATAGCCTGTTTCTCTTTGTCAAAAGCTTCCACTTTCTCTACAGCCACTAAAACATCTATCAGTGGTTTTGCTTTCATCCCTTCAATCGAAGTACTCCCAACATGCTCGATTTTTGTTGCTTTATTTCCAAATATATTTGTAAGGAAGTTTTCGATAGAAGAAAATTGAGCTTTCCAATTTGGATCGTATTCTGAAAACGAATATTTTCTCTTTATATTTTTATCAAGTTCTTTCATGTGACGAATATAATTATACAAAATTAGAAGAGTGTTTGTGGGTATTTAACTTTTTTTCAAATATAAACAATGAACCCGCCTCCGACAGAGACGGGTGTCTTGTCGGGGCGGGCGGCTATTCATGCTTGAAGCAGATGGGGATATCGTCGTCGCGGAGGGCTCGGGCGATCGCGAGTCTTGCCCTGGGTACATTTGAGGCAAACACTCGCAGTTCTTGTACGGAGCGAGACTGACGAACCTTGAGGATTATGCCTCCTGCAAAGTCGCCAATCTTGACCTTCCGCATACCACCGGCGACGCCCTTGCCCTGCTGGATCAGACCCGGAGAGACTCCATCGACCTCAGCCAGTTTGCAGATGATGTCGGTGACATCAGCTGCAAGATCAGTGAAGGTGGTGTGAGTGCCACGGATCTTCTTTCCATCTCGATGGTGTGGCATCGGTCACCTGGTTATGGAGTGGGGGTTCTACCTATAACAATAGCATGTTATCATAACAAAGTCAAATCTGTGACCCTACCGGGAGTCGAACCCGGCTTTAAAGCTTGAAAAGCTTTCGTCCTAACCGATAGACGATAGGGCCATAAATGCCGAAATATAGTAACATTTTTGGCCAAAAAGGCAAAAAATGCTATAGTCCACCGAGGTTTGTATGGAAGAGTGGCTGAGTGGTTGAAGGCACCGGTTTCGAAAACCGGCAGGCTCGTAAGGGTCTCGAGAGTTCAAATCTCTCCTCTTCCGCATTCAGAGAGATTTGAACTTGGAGGGGGTCGGGGAACCAAAAGGTTCTCCGTGGCGGGATCATTCAAACCGAGGGGTTTGAAAGCGCAGGCGGAGCCGAGCAGTGAGGTTCTCTCCTCTTCCGCCAGGATGTATTTTGTTATAAAGTAGCCGTATTGCGCGGTTAGCTCAGTTGGTAGAGCATCTCATTGACGTTGAGAGGGTCACAGGTTCGAATCCTGTATCGCGCACAAATTTTGGAGGGTTTCGGTCGTCCTATATACTGTAGATAATGTTTTTTGTACGAAAGAATATTTGGTGGATTGTTTTACTTCTACTCGCATCTGGTGCGTATGTTTTGAGGCCCGAGCCTTGTACAGAACCGATCAGTTATCAGATAGGTAAGTTCGACCCGAAGTTCGGCATCAGTGAAGAAACATTTCTGAAAGTGATCGAAGAGGCGAGTCTGGTTTGGGAGAAGTCTATAAACAAAGACTTGTTCGTGTATGACAGCGAGGGAGAAATAGTGGTGAACCTCATCTATGATGAAAGACAGGCCACGTCAGACAAGAATCAAGAGCTCGAGTCTCATGTTGAAGAGAGTAAACAAACCGCAGAAGAAGTGAAGGCCAAATTTCTCGCTCTGGAAGACGAGTATCAAGAAGCAGATGAAGAGTATAAACAGATGCTTGAAAGTTTTCAAAAAGACCATGATCAGTACAACGCCGAAGTCGAATATTATAACCAGAGAGGCGGTGCTCCAAAGAACGAGTACGACAGATTAGTGCGTGAGAAAGCCCGCCTCGCAGTCATGAACAAAGAGATGGAGTCAAAGAGGCTCGAGGTTAATGCGCTGGCCGAGGAAGTGAATTCTTTTGTGGCTGAGTACAACGACATCATCAGGAACGTAAATTCGAAAATCAACACCATAAATGAATCTGCAGGTAAAGAATTTAGTGAAGGGGAGTACGTGAGAGATAGGGATGGTAGGAGGATCAATATATATGAATTCGATTCGCTCGCGAAGCTCCGTAGGGTACTTGCCCATGAGTTCGGACACGCCCTCGACCTCGAACATAACCCAAACCCAGACTCGATCATGTACTACCTAAACAACAGTTTGAATATGGCCCCGACCACAGAAGAGAAAGGGGATCTGGCCAAGGTATGTAAGCTCTCCTAAGGTCCTTTACAGGATGGTTTTAATGTGATAGAATTTGTTCAGGCTCTTTTTTGATACACACACAACGCCACACAACGATAGGAGCTCCACATGCAGATCAGTTGGAAGTCAGTCCTCATCTACCTCGCGCTCTTCATGGGTCTCGGTGCCTCAGAGCTTGGGGCCCAGCAGATGCCCCAGAGCGCTCTCCAGCGTGGCCGGATGGCTGTGCCGAACAACGCGGAGATCGACAAGTATCCGCTCAAGGATACGGTCCTCACCCAAGCGGAGATGTCTTCGCTTGGGGTGCGCGCGGACACGCTCGAGGCCGACTGGACCGGATACAACTGGTTCAGGAACGTCAGGCGGTTCGCTTACGAGACGCTCCCCAAGGGGACCATCGTACTCGTGGACGGCGCCGGCAAGGTTCGGTACAAGGCAGACTGTGGTAACCGCCTCGTCGAGAAGGAGCAGATCCTGAACGCGATGGTGGCCACGAACACGATGCCGGATTCGTTGATCCGTCTCCTGCTCGCGAATAACTCGGCGCGGGTCACACCTGAGCTGATCAAGGAGATCATCCTTCGAGGCACAGTCACGTTGAACCACGAGTTCTCGGCGGAGTTCTTCCAGACTCTCGCTGCGGCCATCGTGGCTGCAGGGCAACCCGCACAGCCGGTACCACCGTTCCGTCCATCAGACGGTCGGAGCTACTGGTCCAAGCACAAGCCGGGGATCATCATCGGGGGCGTCCTGCTCGCTGGAGGTCTCGTCGCTCTGGCACAGAACGACTGGTGCTTGGTGTGCAACATCACGAACGTGTATCGATAGTACCGATTCGTTCGGTACTCGGGCGGGTGCATCACTGCACCCGCCCTTCTTCATATCTAATTTTTCTGATTGTGAACGTATAGATAAATATCTTCGAGTGCTTTGACCGCATCACCGGAAGCAATGTTGTTTTGGTGGAAGAGTCCATCAGTACAGTCTCCAGCGGCCCAAAGTCCATCAGTTTTTGTTCGTTGGTTTTTTGGATCTACTACGATTTGTTTATATGTATTCAGTTCGGTGACACCTTCGTCCACAAATCCAGTAGTAGGTACCAATCCGATTTCTACGAAGATACCAGTCGCCTTTAGTTCTTTATCTTCTCCGGTAGTTTGATCTGTATAGATGAGGGAAGTGACGAATTTATCTCCGATAACTTCTTTGGGTATAGCGTTTTTGATAAGTTTGGCTTTTGGATTTTTTAATACACTCTCTACTGTCATCTCATCTGCTTTTAGGATATCTGATCTGTTCAAGATAGTGACCGAGTTTGCATAAGCGAGTAGCTGTGCAGCAGATTCAAACCCAGCATTGCCTCCGCCGATGACTACAACATCAGCTCCGGCGAAGAGCGGTCCATCACAAGACGCGCAGTAAGTGATACCCTTGTTCTCGAATTCTTTGGCGCCTGGTATCTCCAATTTCCTACGTGTTGAACCAGTGGCGACGAGGACTGTCTTGGCTTCATAAGTTTCTTTTGGGGTTTCTACTACGAACAACCCATCTTTTTTTGAAAGCTTGGTTACTCTGTATCCGAGCTTTATGTCTACTGTGTTTTCTGCATACGCCCTCAGATGCTGTTCGAGGGTTTTACTCAGATCTATGCCGGATATCTTGATCGTACCAATCCAGTTTTCTACACCAGCGGATTCAGTAGATTGTCCGCCAACAGACTCGGCGACGAGCACTGTCCTCAGTCTTTTCCTTGCAGCATAGACTCCTGCAGAAATACCTGCAGGTCCGCCACCGATAATCGCAAGGTCATAAATCATGTTTGATAAGAATATCAGAAAATTTCGGAGATACAAAACCACCCGATCGCTCGGGTGGTTTATGTTTTATTTTAATTTTGAACGGCGGAGGAAAGCGGGTACAGCACCCCAATCATCATCAGGATCATCCAGATGTTTGTCCGGAGTTTCCTTTTTTTCTTCCGCTGGTTTCTCTACAGGTTTAGGGAAGACGGGCATGCTGTTAAATATTTTGTCCTTGGTTATGTCCTCTCCAGGAGTTGATTGAAATAGGGAAGTGGCCTTGCGTTGAACACTCTCAGGGAAGCTTGAGGCGATAACAGTGATCTTGACCTCGCCCTTCTTAAGCTTCTCGTCTCTGACCGTACCGAAGATGATCTTGGCATTTGGATCCACAGATTCGGTGATAACTTTGGCTGCGTCTTGGATCTCGAACATGGTGAGGTCGTCTCCACCAGCGATAGAGAAGAGCACACCCTTGGCACCGTTGATAGAGACTTCGAGGAGTGGTGAAGAGATAGCAAGTCGTGCTGCTTCTTCTGCACGTTTTTCACCAGAAGCATGTCCGATACCCATGAGGGCCGCGCCAGCATTTTCCATCACTGCGCGAATGTCTGCGAAGTCGATGTTGATGATACCCGGGGTAGTGATGAGGTCAGAGATACCTTCTACGGCTTGTTTCAATATATTGTCGCAGGTAGCAAAGGCATTCTTGGCAGTAGTATCTTTATCTATAGTAGCGAGCAATCTGTCGTTAGGGATGATGATGATGGCGTCTACTGCCTGTTTGAGCTCTTCTATGGCCGCTTCTGCGATCTTCATACGTTGTGTTCCTTCAAAAAAGAAAGGTTTGGTGACCACTCCGACAGTCAGACAACCGGCTTCTTTGGCTGTACGAGCGAGCACCGGGGCTGCTCCAGAACCAGTACCACCACCCATACCACAAGCGATGAACACCATATCTGCTCCCTTGATCGCTTCTTGGATTTCTTCTTTTGTTTCTTCAACCGCACGTTTGCCGAGGTCGGGGTTCATGCCTGTACCCAAACCACGAGTGAGGTTTTTGCCTATATGAATTTTTCTTTTGGCGAGTGAGTGGTGGAGGTCTTGTGCGTCAGTGTTTACAGAAATAAAGTCCACTCCCTTAACTTTAGAGTTGATCATATGATTCACTGCATTTTTTCCTGAACCACCAACACCGATCACTTTGATCCGGGCGAATGCTTCTACTTCTGGTTTGATTTGTGGCATGTTTTTCTGTTTTGGCCGGCCCGTCCTCTGTAGGCTAGTCTTTGACTGTTAATGATGGCCATATACTACAGAAAGCCACTATAAAAGAAAACCCGTTGACATTTATCTTTAAAGTTTTATTATTTGCGAGGATTTCTGAACAAAAACCTGAGCCATGAGGCTACCTTGAAATACTTCGCGATCGTGAGAAACGGTGTCGTGCGAGCCGGTCCGAACGGCGGACCTCCTCGCCTCATCAGTCCGGATGGAGAGGGTCAGATGAGGCGAATCGGTCGGATTCTCCAGCCACTCCTTACGGGGATCGACCACATCGCCCTTTCACTCTGCGCTGGCTCGGAGAGCTACCTCAGCCTTTCGGCCCAGAAGCTCCGAGAGGGCATCCATTGGCCAGACAAGGTCAGATCGGAGACGCATACGTGCCTCGACCGATCGGATGACGGTCCGACTGTGGTGGCGGAGTGTCTGCGCCTGTTCAGTCGTATGAACCGGTGGTGTGACAAGGGTACGATCATCTTCGTCACCGGGGAGAAGCTCTCGATGGCCATCCCCAATGCGTACCTTGAGCGGATCGGTGTCAGGAACGAAGGTTTCAGCATGCCGCTCGAATACGCTTCGGCCCTCGTCATCGACGCGACCAAGCTCCACCGCTTCAGGGTCTTCGACCACCAGGAGCCGGACAACGCAGTGTCGAAGTGGCTTGCCACGCCACTGGAGAAATAACCGCTCATCGAGCGGTTATCTTATTATCAAAAATTAAACACAGTTACTACGGGAGGAATTGTCCAAACCATTTACCCAGAGAGTTTAATCCAGGCTTGAGGGCACTTGATATGGCTTTCATTGGACTTGGTCCGGTGATGTTTTGTTCACCGTCTACATTGAAACCGAAAATCGAGAGCCCATAAGCCACTGCCCAAGCCTGGTCCCTAGTCTTTGTTTTCAGTTCTTCACCGAAATGTATCTCGGCTATTTTGGACGGAAGCTTTAGAGTATTTTCGGCCAATGTTTTTATGTTTACGATACTTGACCCTCCACCGGTGATCACTATCCCAGCTGGCAACAATGCATTTCGACCGATCCTTTTAAGATGGGTTTCAATGAGTTCGAACATGTCTGTCAATCGAGCCGTCACTATCTCTTCCAGTTTTTTCTTTGAGATATTTGAGCTGGTTACTGATCCAAGTTTTATAGACTCGGCTTCTTCGAGTGACACCTTTAATCCGAGGGCGATGTCGTTTGTTATGTCGTTCCCGCCGATGGGGAATACTTCGAGTGATACAGGATTCGAATTCTCGAAGACGACTATTGAAAGAGTCTCTGCGCCGATGTTTGCAAGTACGCACCCAGCCTTTTTCTGATTTTTGGAAAGGGTAGAGAAACTCGCAGCTATGGGTGCGGCTACGACGTCGATCACTTCTATGTCTGCTGATTCAACTGCCTGGATCAGGTCTTGGATATGATGTTCTAAGCACATGATGAAGAGGACCTTGGCATCGACTTTTTGTGCCTTCAGTCCCAGTACTCGACCCCACGCTACCTTACCATCGGTCTTGTATTCGATCGGTATGGTGTTGATTATTTTTTTATTCAAAGCAACTGCGTGGGGGATAGCAGTCTCTGCACCTTCCTGTGCTTTTTCCAAATCAAGTTTAGTGATCTCCAAATCTGCACGAGAGACGATCGCAGAGCCGGTGGTGGTTACCCCAGATAATCCGATCCCTCCGACAGAGATGAATGCACGTTTGACATAAATCTTGGCGAACTTCTCTGCTTCCTTGACAGCGCTCATAATACTGCGAGTCGCCTCGTGTTGATTGGTGATATAGCCGTGGTGGAGACCCTTGGATTCTGCAGAACCCATCCCTATGATCTTGTGGACAGATTTTCCTCCTTCAAGAGTTTCTTCTGCGATAACCACCCGCACTTCCCGCGTGCCTATATCAATGCCGGTTATGATCTGGCGTGCCATGAAAATTTATAATAAAGAAAAAGTACTAGATCCCGAATTTCTTGCGTAAGAAACTTTCCCTTTTCTCCATTGTATCCCCATGGTCGAATCCTTTCAAATGAAAAAGGCCGTGGATAAAGAGAAATCCTATGAAGTTGTCGAATTTCCTATCGAAATTTTTCGCTTGTTTTTTGGAGAGTCGTAGGTTGATGAAAATCTCACCGCTTGATTTAGAAAGTGAAAACGAAAGTATATTTGTTGGTTTGTTTTTATCTCTGTACGTTCGATTCAGGTTTTGTGATTTTTTGTCACCGATGAAAACCAAAGAAAGTTCGTATTTTTTGCCGAGCACAGCATCTTTCATCTTCTGATATGGCAAAGAAGGGAATCTTCCCTTGGTGGTGTTAGATATGGATAGTTCTAGAGATTCAGACACTAGAGTTTTTGGCGTTTAATCCCTTGGTTTATCGCTTGCGTCTTTTTCCTATCGCTTGCGCTTTGTGAACTTAGAAACTTCCTGCATTTTGCCGAGTTTGATCAATTCTGTAGTAACTTCTTTCTTTTTGAGGTAAGCAAGGGTCTTCGCGCGTTTGACGTTCTCTGACTTCACTCGTTCGTGGTATCTCTTTGAGCGAACTCGTGGTAGGAGGCCTGCACCCTGAACACGCTTCTGGAATCTGCGTAGGACAGAAAGGTTATTTTCACTAGAGCCTTTGGTGACTTCGATATTTATCATGTGGGGGTTACTTTAGCACACCAACGGAGCCTCGGCAAGCATGAAGAAACCCCCGCCACCAGATACTTTGGTGTGCGGGGGGGGGTGGCTGAGGACCGAGTCCTCAGCAGAGTAGGATCGGCGTGGCTCGGGTGGTGAGGGCCTGCATGACCGAGAGCCTGATCAGGGAGTTGACCCCGTTGAGGCTGGACTCGGACGATGAGAGCTCGATGGCGGAGAGGAACGCATCCTTCTCCGACCGTTCGATTCGACCCTCCTCGGCGAGCGCCATGACGAGTCCCTTCGCGACCTCGAGGGAGCCGAAGCCGTGCCTCGAGAGGTCGCTGAGCTGGACATGGCCTTCCTGGCCACAGAACTTGCAGATATGCAGACTTGCCTTGCGACGCATGCGAATCTCCCCGGAAAGACGGTGAACCATCGGTGTACATCAGACCCTACTATAGCACACGTATTATTTAAAAGTCAAGTGGCTACAGGGCGATGTTTTTGAGGTAGTCAGGGAGGATAGTTATCTTGATCGTGTCTTGCGCTCGGGTACTCATATTCCTGACTGTCACTGTGTGGTCTAAGGCTTCTTTCTGGCCGACTATTAATAAGTATGGGACACGCAGTTTCTCTGCATTTTCGAGCTGTATGGTCAGCTTATCTTTACCCAGGAAGCTGTAGACAGGGATTCGGTTTACACGTAGCAGTTCGATCAAAGATAGTGACTGCATTTTGGCTTCTTGGCCGAGCTGGATCAAATAAAACTTTGGCTTAGGCAAATCTTTATAAACTTTTTTCGAGACATCTTTTTGTTCTTCGATTTCTCTGGCGAAGATAGTGGCAGAAACTGCCGGCATTTCTTTTTTGAAACCAATGCGTTTTGAGAGCCTAGAATATCTTGATCCCAAGGCCAATAGACGTTCATCTTGTTTGTTTCTGATAGCAAAGATAGTCTGTGATGAGTAGTGTTTATTGCCCACCAGTTTATGAGAAAGTCTGAACTCTACATTTAGGTGTTCGACGCATTCGAGCATTTCTTTAAAGTGGTTTCTCGCAGGTGCAGATAGAGAAGCGATCGAAGGAGGTAGCCCCATAGATATATTTTCTGGTAGTTCAATACGAAGCAACTCAAAGATATCGTCTTTTAATCTTTTTTTATATTCAGGAGATATGTCGCAAGAGATTTTCTTGGCGTAGTGGTGCAGCTCTCTTTCATAAGAGCTTATAGAATCTTTATCTCCAATACTGTTCAGTTCTACCACAGTATTCTCAAATCCATGTTCAGAGAGTACAGAGAGTGCTGTACGGATGAGGATAGCTTCAGCCATAGCAGAAGGGAATCCTAAAATATGCATACAATAGTCGTGGCTCTTTTTGCTTGGCTCTGGTCTCTTGTACACAACCTGGAGTGGATGAGAAAGGTTATTAAGCTCTTGTTCCAGATAGTGTCTTAGAAAAGAAGCTTTTTCTGCGGCGTCGTGTATTGCTCTCAGGCTCTTCTTGTCATTTGGATCTTCGAAGACCCTATATTCCTCTGTTAGCTTTAAATCCTTGTCGTTTATTTTTGGGCACTCTATCGGGGTAAATCCAAAATGTGTTGCGAGGTATATTGGTTTATCGAACTCGCGGAGCAGATATGATGGGCGGTTGCTAATTTGTTTTGACATTGTCGGTAACTTCATCATTTAAGAAAGTTTCCTTGCCGGGCCAGAGGGTTGGTGGCCAGAACCTCACTATTGGTCGTCCGATGATGTTTGCTTCTGGTACCGGTCCCCAGATACGTGAGTCAGCACTGCCGAGTCTGTTGTCGCCCATGACAAAGTATTCTCCGGCGCCGAGTGTATAGCTCATGTTGTCAGATTTTTCGAACTGTATGTATGGCTCGTCCAAGACGAAACCCTCTTTATCTTTAGGGCTAGTGATTGTAACCTCTCCATTCTTGATCGACACTGTTTCCAAAGGTAGTCCGATCACTCTTTTTATAAAGTATTTAGAAGGGTTTTTGGGGTATTTGAATATCATGACAGAGCCCCGGAGAGGCGTAGTGAACTTATAAGAGAGTTCATCTACGATCAGATACTGTCCTGTATAAAAAGTTGGGTCCATGGACGCTCCATCCACTATGAACGGTTGAGCAACAAACATCCTGAAGGGGATTACTACAAATACTGCGATCAAAAGCAGCTTGCCGAGTTCGAACCAGAAGGTGAACTTGCTCTCTTCTCTTTCCGGTGTGATGTTTGGTGGCAAAATGTTCATGATTTTCAATGCATTGTATTATCTAAGTTCGTTTGACACAATAGTCATATGTATATTGTTGTAGGTTTAGGAAACCCAGGAGAAGAATACAAAGAGACACGTCACAATACAGGACGTATGGTGATGGATTTTCTTACAAAAAAAGACATTTTGAACACGAAATTTGTTCATCTGGATACTTTTATGAACAAGTCCGGAGCCGGAGTAGCCAAAGTAGTCAAATCCAAAAAATCTGCAGAAAAACTGGTGGTTGTTTATGACGATTTGGATTTACCTATCGGTACCATGAAAGTTTCTTATGATCGGAGTTCGGGTGGTCACCGCGGAGTAGAGTCCATCATAAGGGCTCTAAAGACACAAGCCTTCATCCGCATCAGGGTTGGTATTTCTCCAAGTACCCCATCAGGTAAGCTTAAAAAACCACAGGGTGAAAAAGATGTTGAGAAGTTTATCATGGGCAAGTTTGGCCCCAAAGAAAAAGAAATGCTAAAAAAGGTTTTTAAGCACATACCAGAGACACTAGAGGCGCTCGCCACAGACGGTCTACAGAGGGCGATGACAGTCGGTAATACCAAATAACAAAAACCCCGAGGGTCGCTCGGGGTTTTTGTTATTTTATTTCTTTTCTTTGTCGATGAACGAGAGTGCCATCTTCTGTTCTTTTGGATCGAAGAGACTTATCTTGAAGCTATAGGTTTTGCCCATCTCCAACTTTTCGCGGAGCTTGTCTTCACCACCGAATTCACTAACATGGACGAGTCCAGCGACTCCTTCTTCTATAGAAGCCAATGCACCGTGTTTATTGAATTTGATGATCACTCCTTCGACTACATCATCTTTCTTATATTTCTTCTCTGCTTCTTTCCAAGGATTTTCCTTGAGTGCTTTGATAGAGAGTGAGATCTTGTCATCCTTTATCTCTATGATCTTGACCTTGACCTTTTCGCCGATTTTGAACATCGCTTTTGGATTTTCTACTAGACCCCAGTCTATTTCAGAAATATGTACCAGTCCTTCGAGTCCTTCTTCGAGCTTCACGAAGACACCAAAGTCTACGAGGCCAGTGACTTCACCCTTGAGCTCGTCTCCGAGAGTGTAGTGAGCGATGATGGATTCTTTGTTTTTATTTTCTGGAGATTTCTCAGAGAAGATGAGTTTACCTTCTTTTGGATTCGCACCGATGATAGTGACAGAAAGTTTTGTGCCGATAAGCTTCTTCAGTTCTTCGAGGATTTTATCTTTATCTCCATCAGATACGCGTGGATAGTGTTCAGGTTTGAGTTGTGATGCGGGGAGGAACCCAGAGAGACCTTGCCAGTTTATGATAAGCCCACCCTTGTTTGCTTCTGTGATAGGGAGTTCATAAACACGCTTCTCGTTGATAGCTGTTTCTGCTTCGCTCCATATAAGCGCTTGTCTAGCTTCTTTGAGAGAGATTTCTATATAACCTTCTTTACCTCCGATACCCACAACCTTACCAGCAACAGTGTCGCCGATGTTGATCTTCTTTATGATATCGCGGGCATTTATAAACTCGCGTCCGTAGATGATACCAGTACCGAATGGGTGGAGGTCTATATATACAGCACCTTTGTCTATGTTGATCACCGGACCTTCTATGACGTCATCTATAGAAGGGGGAGTAGCAGTCGCCGAGACGATCTGACCCATGAGCGAAGTGTCTTCGACCACAGGAACTTTCTCTTTCTTTATTTTTTCTTTTTTCAAATTATTGTGGCCAACCGCGGTCCTTGGCTCTCTCGAGTGTTTGCCTAGAGACAAGGGGATAACGAAGTTGGGGACTAATAAACTACCTCTGTAGTTGGACATCAAAATAGCAGAAAAACCAAATTTTGTAAACAAAAAGGCAGTCCGAGTTGGACTGCATCGCTTTGGTAAGTGCTATTGCTTGAGGGTAACCGGCAGTCCCGACTGGCGTAGTCGTCCGGGACTGCCGGCCCCATTTGGTGGCATCTCGAGAAGTGTCTTAGCCCAGTTTTCGACCGGGACATTAACACTTACGCGTGCGAGAAGGTGGCTTTGGTTACCACGACCCCACCTATGCTTTACCTTCGGAGCATTCGTCGTCCTCCATGACGGTGGCTGGGCCTGGGCAACGATGCCGGTGGAGACCCATGTTCATGATGCGCGATTCGTTCGCGCGGGATCGGCCGCGGGCTTCGGACCGCGGCGACGTATAGCGGACTTGATACTCAGCAACAGCTTGTATATGTACTGCAAGGAGGGAAAACTCACTCCCGAATATTCTGTCTTAATCATATCATACCCAAATCTTTTGTCAAGCGGTTTGGGTTTACCGCTTCCCCCCGTGTCAACCTGCCAGGTTGACACGGGGGGATGAAGACAGCCCCCAAAGCGCGGGGCTTTGGGGGCTAGGGGTGGATCTCGACGCTGTCCTGGAGGAACTCGGGGTCGCTCTTGCAGAAGGGATGATCCTTCGGTAGAGGGCACCCGAGTTGGACATCTTGCGGGGCGATGGGGGATATCAGACCCAATTCCTCGATCTCCTCTGGGGTCATGCTGCGGTATCCTCTGGTCTCATCTGGCCATAGGCTTGGCATCTGTATAGCATCTGCAACCGCTGATGCTAGGACGAGAGCAACCAACACCATGAAAGCTTTCAGCGCCTTGCGTACTGAGATGGGCACGAGTCATTCCCCGGAGATTGGATCGTGATACAGCGTGAACTTCTAGAGATGATTATACTGGTTATAGAGCTTTTGTCAATATATGGCTATGGCAAGCGTGTGTCGAATATGGTAAAATACCCACATATGGTTATCAGCTACCAAGGCATCGAGTCATTCAAAGTCACACAAGGTGACCTCACTATCGCTCTTAACCCTGTTTCTAAGAGCTCTAAACACAAATCTATAAATTTCGGATCGGATATCACTATCATCAGCGCCAACCATCCAGATCTGAATGGCCAAGACAACACCTCGCGCGGCGAGAAGGAATCTTTTGTTATATCTGGCCCAGGTGAATACGAAGTCAAAGACGTTGTTATCAAAGGTTTCCTCTCAGAAAGTGAATACGGTGGTAAAAAGTTCAATACCGTCTATCAGCTGTCTCTTGAAGGTATGAACCTTTGTTTCCTTGGGGCATTATCGAATCCAGTTTTATCTCCAGAAACATTAGAATCTTTGGAGGACATAGACATTCTATTCGTTCCCATCGGTGGAGATGGAGTTCTCGATCCAGCATCTGCATATAAACTTGCGGTGTCACTTGAACCAGGGATCATTATCCCCATGCATTTTGGCGAAGTTGGAGAAAAGAAAGCCTTAGAGGTTTTCCTCAAAGAAGGAGGTGAAGACAAATCAGAGTCCATAGATAAATTGGTGATCAAGAAAAAGGACTTAGAAGGCAAAGAAGGAGAAATTGTCGTACTAAAAGAAGAATAATATGAGGCAATACTTGAAAACTATTCATACGAGGTCAACAGAACACAAAAGACGCTTTGCTTTTGTCGTCTCTGCGTCACTCACTCTACTTATATTCGGAGTCTGGTCTTTTGTGACATTCCCAACATTTAAGGACTCCGGCATTGTGGTGAATCAAAACAAGATTATCTTGAATGCGGATGATAGCATTGCGTCAAAGCAAAATGTTGCTCCTTTCGATAACCTCAAATCCGGTCTCGCTTCTTCTTTTCAAGCATTGAAAGGTCAATTCGTTAATTTAAAAGAAGGTGTTGAGAAAATTGAAGAAACAAATGAATATGAGAAGATAAAGGACCAAGCCCTCTTTACCGACACCAATGGCCAATAAAGACGACCAGAATAAAATTGTAGAAAATAACGTCCGCGAAAGTGCGGTCGTTTCTCGCTCCATAGTCACAGAGATGAAAGAGTCATTCATCGACTATGCGATGTCGGTGATCACTGACCGTGCCCTACCAGATGTCAGAGACGGATTGAAGCCAGTACACAGACGCATTCTGTTCTCTATGAACGAGAAGGGTCTGACCGCTAGTGCCAAGAGTCGTAAATCCGCGACAGTAGTCGGAGATGTGCTCGGATCGTATCACCCACATGGCGACGCGTCTGTTTATGATGCGATGGTCAAACTCGCTCAAGATTTCTCTACCAGGTACCCACTCATTATCGGACAAGGTAACTTCGGTTCTATAGACGGAGACGGTGCTGCTGCTTATAGATATACAGAGGCCAAGATGAGTCGTGTTGCTTCGGAGCTACTGAATGACATAGACAAAAACACCGTAGATTTTAAGGCGAACTATGACGGTACCAAGAAAGAGCCAGTAGTCCTCCCCGCCGGTCTGCCAAACTTGTTGTTGAATGGAACACTCGGTATCGCAGTGGGTATGGCAACCAACATCCCTCCGCACAACCTGACCGAAGTAGCAGATGCGGTGATCAAGCTCATAGACAATCCAGAATCAACAACTGAGGACCTGCTCGAATCAGTCAAGGGTCCAGACTTTCCAACTGGAGGAATAATTTTTAATCAAAAAGAAATACACCACGCTTATGCCACTGGACGTGGAGGCATCGTCGCTCGTGGAGTGGCTGACATCGTGGAGAATAAAGCGGGGAATTTCCAAATCATCATCACCGAGATACCTTATCGTGTAAACAAGTCAGCTCTGATAGAAAAAATAGCAGATCTAGTCAGAGAAAAGAAATTAGAAGGTATAAAAGGTTTGAGAGACGAATCTACAAAAGACATCCGTATCGCTATAGACCTCAAGGCTGGTTCTCAGCCACAGAAAATACTTAACTCACTCTACAAACACACTCAACTCGAGGATACTTTCCATGTGAACATGGTCGCACTCGTAGACGGAGTACCACAGACGCTCTCTCTCAAGTCGATGCTCCAGGAGTTTATTAAACACAGACAGATTGTCGTTAAACGTAGAGCAGAATTCGATCTAGACAAGGCGCTTGCTCGTGAACATATCCTACTCGGTTTATCCAAAGCCCTCGACCACATCGAAGCGATTATCAAAACTATCCGAGCATCAAAGACAGTAGAGGAAGCCAAGGTCAACCTGATGAAAGAATTCAAATTCTCTGATCTACAAGCCTCTGCGATCCTCGAGATGCGTCTGCAGAAACTCGCAGGATTAGAGAGAAAGAAGATAGAAGAAGAGTTGAAGGAAGTTCAGAGCCTCATCAAATTCCTCAAAGACTTGCTTTCATCTGCAAAGAAAATGCTCGCTGTGGTCAAGGACGAACTTATCGCTGCGCGAGACAAGTATGGAGACGATCGCCGCACTAAAGTGATCAAGGGTGGTGCCAAGATTCTGTCTGTCGAAGACATGATAGCTGAAGAAGAAAATGCGCTCGTCCTCACTTCTGGTGGATATATCAAGCGCACCAATCCAGACGAATACAAAAAACAGAAACGAGGAGGAGTTGGTGTGGTTGACCTTGATACCAAAGAAGAAGACTTTGTCACCCATTTCCTCACTGCTTCTACTCACTCAGATCTACTTTTCTTTACGGATAAAGGCAAGGCCTATCAGATCAAGATGTATGACATCCCAGAAGGTAAGCGGGCGACAAGAGGCAAGTCAATTATGAATTTCATCTCTCTTTCAGATGATGAAAAGATCACATCCATACTCCCTATGTCCAAGGAATCCAAGAACATCAAGGGGGCACTCCTTATGGTCACTGAAGATGGTACTGCGAAGACAGTTGATGCCAAATCATTCTTCGATGTTCGTTCATCAGGCATTATTGCTATCAAACTTGCACCTGGCGACAGACTAGTATCTGTATCACTGGTTTACGAGGATGATGATGCGACTATCGTCACCAAAGAGGGTCAGTCAATCAGATTTAAGGCCAAGGATATAAGAGAGATGGGTCGAGGAGCCGCTGGCGTAAGGGGTATTAAATTGGCTAAGGGAGATAAAGTAATCGGTGCCCATGAGATCAAAAAATCTTGGAAATCTGCCCATCTTTTGGTTATCTCTGCGAATGGTTATGGCAAGAGAACAGATCTATCCGAATACAAATGCCAAGGTCGCGGTGGATCAGGCATCCTCACATCCAAGGTCACAGATAAAACCGGTAAAGTCATGGCTTCGCAGATTGTGACCGAAGAAAGCGAAGAGGTGGTGGCTATATCAAAGAAAAGTCAGGTAGTCCGTGTAGACATAAAAGAAATTCCTGTACTCGGCAGACAAACTCAAGGCGTCCGTATCATGAAGCTCCGAGACGGTGACTCCCTCGCATCTCTCATCTGTTTGTAGAATATTTTAAATATAAAAAGATAGGCCCCGGCAGTACTACTGCTAGGGCCTGAGTCGGCGCCTCGCCGACTACCGGCGCGTGATGACCATGTTCTGCGTGACGAGCTCGTCCCTCCCGCCGTTGCAGGAGATGACGATCCTCGTCTGCTTGCTCGCGGCCGAGGGGTACCACCGATGCGACGGACCGATCTCGATCGGCTTCATGTCGGTCGGGACCTTGAAGGTGTCGCCGCCGGCGTTGATCCAGCATTCGTACGCGTACTCGGTCACGAGACCGATCACGAAGGTCTTGCCCTCCGCGACCTTGTAGAACTTCTCCTCGTTGCCCATCTCGTCCCGGACCGCGTTCGGCGCGATCGGATTCGCATCGGTGTCGATGGTGAGACCCTCGGAGGTCACGGTCATCTTGAGGATGGTGACGCTCTCCGTCTGCGCGGCGACCGTGTTCATGATCGGCGCGAAGAGGAAGGTCGCGAGGAGGACGAGGAACTGTCCGAACCGGCGGGTGTGCATGGAGCCTCCGTTCTGGTGGGTGGGAGCAGGAGTCTGCCGAGGAGTTCAGCAAACTTCTGGTAAGTAAATTACAAAAATATTAAAGATTTGTCAAACACCATAATTCGTTGTCTTTATTTTGCTATACTTAGTACATGATAAGTTCTCCAGAGAAGAATGTTTCTGAGTTTGGTTTTATGCCCGGTCAGAAAGTTGCTGATTTTGGTTCGGGTGCCGGCCACTATGTCTTTGTATTATCCAAAGTACTTGGGCCAACTGGCAGGGTCTATGCAGTAGATTTAAACGAAGATTTATTAGTTCGCCTGGTCAAGGAAGCAGACAGTATGAGCGCAGACAATGTCCGGGTTATAGAAGGGGATGTTGAAACTGTGCGTGGCACTGAATTGAAAGATGAGATACTAGATGGGGTTCTGTTCTCGAATATGCTCTCGAGCCTCTCATCTATAGATGCTGCGCTCACGGAGGCAGTGAGGATACTAAAGAAAGGGGGGAGGGTGTGTGTGGTGGATTGGAAAGACTCGGGTTTGTTTGAGGCCGAACAGTCCAAAACTAAACGCAAGATGGTCACAGAGTCAGATGCCAGAAACCTCTTAGCCAAAGCCGGTCTTATGTTTGTAAAATCTTTTGATACTGGGGATCACCACTACGGTCTTATTTTTAAAAAATAGTATACTTTATACAAATGTCTAAATTCCAAATCATCCTGCTCTCCGTTTTCGGAATTTTTATAGTAGCCGCGGTACTTCTGTTTTCTCTATCCAGAGGTTCTGACCAAACAAATGCCAAAATAGTTGTTTGGGGCAGTATCCCCACATACGATTTTGATAATTTCTTGAATACGTCAGGGATCACAGAGAACAAAACAATCTCCATAGATTATGTAGAGAAGTCCAAGGATTCTTTTGATACACAACTTACAGAGGCGCTTGCGGTCGGCGGCGGTCCGGATCTAGTCATCTTGCCTGTATCCAAAATTTGGAAAAACAGAAATAAACTAATCCTCATACCTAAAGAGAGTGTCAGCCCACAAGTATTCACTCAGACATTTATAGAAGAAGGGGAATTGTTGATGACCGATGCGGGTGCCTATGCTCTCCCCATCCTGGTCGACCCACTTGTTTTGTATTGGAACAGAGATATTTTTTCTGGAGAAGCTTTGGTTGCTCCGCCAGTGTATTGGGATGAGATCTACTCCTATGCAGAGAGGTTTTTGAAAAAAGATAATGCAGGGAATATCCAGCAAAGCGCGATTGCTTTAGGAGAAACCAAAAATATCCCTAATGCCAAAAGTATTTTGTCTCTGCTGTTGCTCCAGGCAGGTACAGATATAACTGGATTTGTCGGCGGAGAACTGCGTTCAGTGCTCGGGCAAGGGTTTAATCTACCCCTCGTACCCTCACATGCAGCTTTGGACTTCTATACTCAGTTCTCTAATCCCGCCAAACCATTCTATTCATGGAATCAATCTTTGCTTTCTGCACAGACAACCTTCACCTCTGGGGATAGTGCGATGTACCTCGGTTTCGCAAGCGAACTCCCATTGATAAAAGCTAAAAGTCCAACTCTAAATCTGGGTATCTCTAAAGTTTTGCAGTCCAGGGTATCTGGTAAGACGATCACTTTTGGTGACATGTATGCGGTTGCTATAGTTAGAAATACTAGAAATCCACAAGCGTCGCTCGCAGGCGCCTTCTCTCTTATATCCAAAGAAAATGCCTTAGAGCTCTCAAAGATCATGGGCCTTGCCCCCGCTCGAAGAGATCTGCTCGCAGAGAAACCAACAGACGAAAGTTTATCTGTGTTTTATGACGCAGCGATACAATCGAGAGGGTGGGTCGATCCAGATGACAGGCGTTCTAGTGAGATTTTTATTGATATGATAGAAGCAGTAACTTCTGGTAGGGCGAGGACGCAAGAGGCAGTAAATAAGGCAAACGACGAACTCGAGGCTCTAATAAATCAATGAAAAAACTCAGTACGCACATACTAGCTTTGTTTTTGATCCTCAGTGTTTTTGCTATCCCCGCTGTCTCATTCGCACAGAATGACTTGGTCCCATGTGGGAATCCAGGACAGGCTGAATGTGGATTCAATGATCTGATCAAGTTGGTGATAAATATTATCAACACATTGATCACTTACTCTACTTATATTGCTGTAGCTGTCTTCTGTTATGCGGGGATTATGCTCATGACCGCTGGAGGAGACAAGGGCGCCTTGGACAAGGCCAAGAAGATACTGGGCAGTGTGGTCAAGGGGTATGTGTGGATACTCATCGCTTGGGTAGTGGTTTATACTATTATGAACACCCTCATAGACGGTGAAGGGTTCTCCCTACTTGGGGATCCTCAATAAAATGAAAAAAATATTCACAAACTCTCTTTCTATAGTATTTCTTGCAGTAATCGTTTTTGCACCAACTTATTTAGCCTTAGCCCAAGCCACGGCACCAACCAACACCACGACTGCCCCTGCACCCACAAACACAACAACAGCACCAAGACCAACCAACACTACCACCGTGCCACCACGACCTACTAGCGCTACCGGGGGAGAGATTAATATACCCAACCCATTTGGCAGAAGTGGGGGATCACTCACTGAACTTTTTGAAACTATAGTTAACAGCATTATCTTACCTATCGGTGGGGTGCTCGCTGTGCTGGCTTTCGTTTATTCTGGTTTTCTGTATGTCACCGCCCAAGGTAATCCGGGCAAGATTGAGGAAGCAAACAGAGCCCTACTCTATTCGGCCATAGGTACCGCAGTGCTCCTGGGCTCGTGGGTGATAGCCAATGTGATCGGAGGCACGATCGATCAGCTGAAATCCTAAAACAAACCAATGCCAGAAAATTTTGCAGAACTTGTAGCCATTTTCATAAATCTAATTCTGACTGCCATACCAGTACTCATCGCTCTGGCATTCATGGTGTTTCTTTATGGTCTGGTTCAGTTTATTTCGAAGGCCGGTGATGAAAAAAGTCATGGTGAGGGTAAAAATATCATGAAACTCGGGCTGATAGGGTTATTCGTGATGATGTCTTTCTTCGGGATAGTTGAATTCTTTGTAAGGGATTTCGGTGCCACGAGTTTTGGTATTCCATTGTTACCACCAGAAAGATAGGATAAAATAAATATAAATATGAAAAAATATAAACAATTCGTACTCATTTCCCTTATCCTCCTATCACCATCAATCGCCCTTGCTCAGTTTGACGGAGTGAATGGTTTGATCAGGGGTGTCGGAGGGATCATAGAGAGCCTCACCCTCTTGGCTTCGGGCCTCGCTCTACTCTATTTCTTCTTTGGTCTGGCCAAATTTATCTCCAAGTCGGGTGATGAAAAGAGTCATAGTGAGGGCAAAAATATCATGCAATGGGGTCTACTTGCTCTGTTTGTGATGATGTCTGTATGGGGTATCATCGCTTTCTTTCAAAGAGATCTAGGACTACCAGTAACGGTTCCCAATAATACCGCAAATCAAGAGCCAATCGTTATTACTCCAGAAATGATGAACGCTTTTAGAGATCCGGCTTTCAGATAAGCACAAGATTCAACAACCCCTATACACTATTGTTTTCCTCTGTGGTCGGGTATTATTAATATGTACCAACCATAGGTATATTAAAATTAACGCTTACAAAGTTAAATGAAAAAGTTAATACTTTTAGCAGTCGCTTTTGTTCCTTCTTTTGCATTCGCACAGTCTCTAGGTAACGTAGAGACATTTATCCGTTCGATCGGTAGATTGGTTAACCTAGCATTGCCTATCGTCGTGGCACTTGCTCTCCTCGGTTTCTTCTACGGTTTGATGAAGTTCATATTCGCAGCTGACGATGAAGATGCTCGCAAATCTGCCAAGGACATCATGATCTACGGCGTCATCGCTCTATTCGTGATGGTGTCTGTTTGGGGTTTGGTAGGATTCGTCGGGAACGCACTCGGTATCCAGCAAGGCCAGAACAGTGGAAACATCCCTCGGGTTCAGGGCCTATAATCTCGGTCTAGTCTCTGATGATTACCGAATTTCTCGACAAGATAAATCAGTTCGTACTTAACCCGATCATCACACTTCTGTTCGCTGTTGCTTTCATCGTCTTTCTGTTCGGAGTGTTTCAGTTCGTCAAGGATGCCAAAGATGGTGATACAAAGGGTGAGGGCAAAAAAAAGATTATGTACGGATTATTTGGTATGTTCATCATGTTCAGTGCCTATGGTCTCATTAGAATTGTCTTAGATACTTTTGGGATAGATAACCCACAAGATTACATCTCTCTCTAGATAAAAAGAAAATCACTCCGAGCAAATGCGAGGGGTGACTTTTTTGTACAAGAAAGGGCGAGAGGGGATACCTCTCGCCCTGTCCACCAAAGCTCACTTCACCTCGAAGAGGTGGAGCTTGAGTGGAGCACTTTCCACACCTTCTCTGGTCTTGAACGACAGGAGCTTGCCCCGGTGATTCTCCACCGAGTCGATCGTGACCTTTGCGGTGTCGAACCACTGTTCGAGAGAGTACCCGTGTGGAACCTGCACCACCTTCGGACTGCCTGTCCTTAGGGTGCCGGTGCTGGTGAATTCCTCCACGACCGGTTCGCGGTGAGCAACGACGGACGCGGTGGTACTTACACCAAAACCCCCGATGAGCTTCACCCACGGTCTCCAGAGGAAGGAGAAGAAGAAGAGTACGAAGGTGAGCCACATCAGGTTTCTCGCCTTCTTGAACGACGGGCTCAGGTTGCTGTTCACGACCACCGTGAAGGCGATGAGCACGTGCCCGACCCAGAACAGGGTGTTGCCCCGGAGCCACTTGTAGGCTTCCGGACTGCCCCAGCTCGCGATCCAGTGGAACGCAATCACGAATCCGAGGACGATCAGGTACACGGTCCATTGGGGCTTCCAGGTGAGTCCACCCGTGCCCCTCTTGTCCCATACCTTCTTGATTCCCCAGGTGATGAGTGCCAACCCAGCGAGTCCTGCAAGAACTGAGAGGCTGATCCAGAGCCACTTGAATGAGCCGAGGCTGATGCCCTCGCCGATCGCAGAGCTCATCATCCATGCGATGATGATCACTGCGAGTACGAGCAAGGCCAGGAAGACCCTGACCCTGCCCTTGGTCCAGCGAACCTTCTTCGGGGAAGCGCTCGTTGTCGGAGCACTGCCTGCGGCAGCGCGATTCCTGAATTTGTTCACAGTCCATTCGACCATGAGCTTCACTTCTGCATACCTGTTCCCGAACCACTGTCCGACCTTCGTCGAACCGGTGTTTCTGTTGGTGTACCACTGTCCGATCTTTCCCATGGGTATAACCTCGGTGGTGTGTGTTCAAATCAATGTGCAGGTTTGTCTTATTATATCATATAAATATCACTTTTGTCAAGTATAAAAATAGGGCCAAGCGACTTGTCGTTTGGCCCTTCCCACAATGCATTACTTCGTACCACCGACCACCGGGAGCGCACCACTGCCGTAGACGACGGTGGTTGCCACTCCGTTCTTCTCGTGTGCGGTTGCCCACCTGTTGGCAGGCTCGTTCGCGAGCTTCATGGTTGGCTCAGTCACACGAGTGTACAGATCAGCCGCTGCGTCGTTCAGGAGCATCTTCTCCTTCTTCTCAGCTTCAGCGTTGGTGATTCTGACCCTCGCCTGCGCCTCGGCTTGCACCTGCAGTTCGAGGATCGCTTCTTGCTTCGGATCCATCGTTGGTGACAGCATGCTCATCGACTTGATCTTGAGACCCAGCTGTTCAAGGGCCTCTGCGTGGAAAGCATCATTCTTCATGATTGCATCCACAAGGTCCTGCTTGAGCTTGCCAGAGTTGGCACCACCACGATAGTCTGCGGCGTTGTTCCCACCGACGATGTTACTCACGATGCTCTCGATCATCCCCTCGAGGTACGCGAGTGGGTTTGACACCCGCAACACAGATCGAATGGGGAAGACCCGCTCGAAGATCAAGTTGAACCTGAATCCGAGCTTGAGCTGGTCCTTGGTCTCGAGGCCTTCAAGATTGGCGACGAGATCCCCGGAGTAGTAGATGAACTTCGGGAGTTGGTCGCTGTTCTCGACAACCCGGTTCCCGTCCGCATCCCTTTTGTTGCTGAAGCGGAGGTGAACGTCCGAGTTAGTCCGCACGCTGGGGAACAAACTGATCCACTCGACGCCGAGCAGTTTATACAGAAGCTTGTCGTGTCTAGGATCGACCTCCATCCCATCGGGCAGATCCTTAACCTCCCAGTTCATCGGATCTGGGTCAGTCTTGTCGATGAACTTGCCGGGGATGGCATGTCGGAGGTCGACAATGGCACCACCACCCTGGGTGGTCTTGCCGTCCTCCTTGTCGTCACTGACGATCAGAGCCAAGGCGTTGGCCGAGGTGATCAGCCAGAGACGGCCGATCCTGCCGAACGACCTGATACCCACGGCAATGCCGAGGATGATCAGGAAGAGGATGAAAATGATGGCGCCGAACATCCGATGTCTCCTTGTGGCAAAGCCACGAGAGTAGTAATGCAATCAACGAGCATCTAGTTCTGGCGGAATTTTATCACAAAACGACACAGAAGTCAAGTTGGAATTGAGCTTAGTTTTGGTGCCGGGGAGAGGACTTGAACCTCCATGAGTTGCCTCGCTAGTTCCTAAAACTAGTGCGTCTACCATTTCGCCACCCCGGCATATATTTATTATAACCTCGCAAACCTGTGCGCCCAGTAGGAGTCGAACCTACGACCATCTCCTTAAGAGGGAGCTGCTCTACCAGCTGAGCTATGGGCGCGTGTTCCTCTATTGTTTAATGCGGAGGAGGACGCAAGGTACAGTATTCCAAAGAAAAGCTTCTTTTTCAATCTTTTAGAGTGGCGTATACTTAAATAAGCACTTTTTAAACATTCAAAACTTTTTATGAGAAAAAAGCTTTTCATGAAAGTCGTGGTTCTTTCGGTCGTTTATTTTTCTACTGCTTGGGCAGGACTTCAGCTTGGGGCTGTGAGTGGTTTTGCTACATTCGTTTGGCCACCTACGGGGATCGCTCTTGCTGCTCTTTTGATCTTTGGCTATCGTCTATGGCCGGGCATTTTCCTTGCCGCCTTTCTTGTGAACCTGGTGACAGGTGCTCCGGTATTTGTCGCTCTAGCTATCGGTGCGGGTAACACGCTAGAGGCAGTTTTTGGAAAATTCATATTGCACAAGGTTGGTTTTGATGTCAGCCTCGAACACCGAAGAGATGTTCTTGCTTATATCATCTACGGTGCACTGCTGAGTACTATCGTAAGCGCTTCGATCGGCAGCGGTGTACTTTGGTCGAGTAGCATTGTCTCATCAGTGGATCTACTCCCAACATGGATTGCTTGGTGGGTGGGGGATATTCTGGGTGCACTGATTATAGGGAGCTTCATCCTCTCTTTTAGGAAGATGTTTGTCTCCAGGCAGATAATATTTCCAAGCAGAAGGAGGGTCATCGAAGCGGTTCTCCTTTGTGTTGCTCTGATCATCTTTAACTCTTTTGTGTTTTTCAATGACGGAACCTTTTCTCAATCAAATGCGTCTCTTGTCTATCTTATATTTCCACTACTCATTTGGGCGGCTTTGAGGTTCGAGGTCGCTGGTGCCACTATCGCTGTTTTTATCACTTCGGCTCTGGCCATCTGGGGGACGGTGTCGGGCACTGGTCCGTTTGTGACCGATTCGATCAGCAGCAGCCTTTTCTCTTTACAGGTATTCATGGGTTCGGTGAGTGTGACTATCCTGGTGTTGTCAGCGATTGTGGAAGAGAGTGCCAGAGCTTACAGAGCTCTGGAGAAAGCAGATAAATCCAAATCAGAGTTTGTCTCCATTGCATCACACCAGCTCCGTACGCCACTCTCTACCGTGAAGTGGTATGTCCGAACCTTGCTTGATAGTAAGTTGGGCAAGGTTTCTGATAAACAAAATGAGTATCTTTCTGAACTTAATAATGCTAACGAACGCATGATCAAGCTAGTGAACACTCTTTTGGATGTTTCCAAAATAGAGCTGGGTATGTTCAAGGTCAAACCAATGTTTTCTGTCGTAGTTAGGAAAATAGTGGATGAAGTTGTCGATGAATTTCAACCACAAATCACCAAGAAAAAACTACGGCTGGAAAAAGCATACCCCCCAGAAACCTTTTTTGTTAATGCAGATCCATCATTGGTAAAAATTATCTTTCAGAACTTATTTTCAAACGCCGTAAAGTACTCTTATAAAGGTGGAACCATAAAAGTAACTTTGAAAAACAATACCAAGGAGTGGTTCCTAGAGGTCTCTGACCAGGGTTGTGGTGTGCCGCAGAGTGATCAGGACAAGATTTTTAATAAATTATTTAGAGGGGAAAATGCTCGCAGTATGGATCCCGAAGGCGGCGGCCTGGGGTTGTATTTGGTCAGATCGATCACCAAGCAGGTTAACGGGAGGATTTGGTTTGAGTCTGAACTAAACAAAGGTAGCACCTTCCATGTGGCCTTTCATATACGCGGGTAGTATAATTTATATTAATTACATGCAAGAACCAAAAAAGAAAATTTTGATTATTGAAGACGAGGCGCCCATGCTCCGTGCTCTAGAAGAAGGTTTTCGCAGAGATGGTTTTGAGACGATATCAGCAGATGAGGGTGGGGCGGGGTTCTCTCTTGCCATAGAAAACAAGCCAGATTTAATTATTTTAGATATTCTACTTCCGGGCATAGATGGTTTGGCGATGATCAAGAAACTAAGGAGGGACGGAGGTTCTTATGGCAGAGGAGTGCCTGTTATTATCCTGACGAACCTAAGTCCAGACAGTGAAGAGGTGAATCAGACTATTGCAGCCACTTCTCCCACTTTTTATTTAGTAAAGGCCGATTGGACCGTCGAGGATGTTATCGAAAAGGTAAAAGCCAGACTCAATCAACCCGCCATACTTTAGTTATAGATGATAATTTCTATTATGCCGTAGATGCGTTTTTGGCTTCGGGTATGATAAGGTAGACACTGTTCGGCCTAGTAGCCAAGTGGTAAGGCGCGGCTCTGCAAAAGCTTCATCGGCGGTTCGATTCCGCCCTAGGCCTCACTAAAAGTTTTTTGTAATATAATTTCTTTTAGTTATGCCCGGGTGGTGGAATGGTATACACGGAGGACTTAAAATCCTCTGGTCGCAAGACCTTGTGGGTTCGAGTCCCACCCCGGGCACCAAGTCCTCCTTTGCCAATGCTTCGGATGGACGAAGCGAGATTAGTTTAGTGGTAGAACTGGTGCTTCCCAAGCATCGGGCGCCGGTTCGATTCCGGCATCTCGCACACTGAGCTACTTAGACTCTTCCATTTCTTGAGTGATCTCATCAAGTCTCTGTCGGTTTCTCTCTCCGTAGTCGATTCTCCATGTGAGGTGTGGGACAATGCCGATTTTGGATTTCTTTTTTACAAAATCATTTAGTTCTCCACCTTTACGCATCAGAAACTTGAGTGCAGTGTCTTCCTGGTTCTCTGGCAGGGTAGTGAAGAAAAGCTGTGCAGCTTTTCCGGTCTCAGATAATTCCACTCGAGTGACAGTGATGAGTGATGCAGGCGTTGCCTCTCTTAGTACAAAATCAGCGGTTAGTTTGCGGAGTATTTCTTCTGTCTTTTCTTTTTTTAATGCTTGCATGTTATTTGGTTACTCTGGTTACTGCTTCGAAAATATCTCCAGGCGCTATCTCCACTTTGGATTCGATCATCGCACCAAACTCTCCACCTTCATTTACTTTATCGGCAGCGATTTTATTTTGTTGAAGTTCTTTTATCTTACCCTTACCGATTTCCGCTTCTCTGCGGAGGATTCTTACTTGTGACCCAACTTCGATAATCCCAGAGATTGCTCGTGCTCCTAATACTTGTTTATCTTTGGTGGCACCAAACACTCGAAGAACCTTGGCTTGTCCCGTCACTTCATCAACCTCTACTTTTGGTTCTCTTTCTTTTAGGATCTCCATCACTCTTTCAGTCAGTTTGTATATGACATCGAAGCTTTCTATTGTTATCCCTGATCTTTCGGCTAAGGGTCCGGCCTGGGGATCTATTTTTGTATTGAAAGAAAAGATCAGAGTTCCAGGTGTCGCAAGGGATGATTTGACGTCATTCTCACTAACCGTCCCTATACCAGAGAGAACAACTTTTATTTGTATTCTTTCTCTTGGAAGTTTGTTTAATTCATACACTATAGCCTCGAGGCTCCCAGTGGTATCTGCTTTGATGATGATCGGCAAGGCCAGGACATTCTCGTTGATGACACTCTCGCTTTTTTTCTTTTTATTTTTTACCGCTTCGCTTTCTGCATAGAATTCCGCCGCTTTCTTATCATCAAAAAGTTCGAACACATCACCAACAGGGGGCATATCATCCCAACCTACGAGCTGTATGGGGCTCGAGAAGGAAAGCTTGTCTATCTGCTTACCATCCATGTCGAGGATATAGCGTAGTGGCGCCGTTGTTCCAGTAGATGCGACGGTCATACCCTTTTTCACCGTACCATCTTTGATGATACCCACAGCAGTAATGCCAACCTTCGCGTCGAGTCTGGATTCGATGATGATGCCGGTGCCCCACTTGGATTTGTCTCCAGTAAAGTTCTCGAGTTCTGCCATGAGGAAGATCATATCTAAGAGTTCCTTCACACCCTCACCAGTTTTAGAGGAGATAGGCACTACGGGTACACTACCGCCATAGCCCTCTACATATACATCACTCTCTGCGAGGCTTTGCTTTGCACGGTCTATGTTTGCGCTGGGCTTATCTATCTTAGTGATGGCGACGATGAAGGGAAGTTTGCATTCTTTTATACGTGCATAAGCTTCGAGGGTCTGTGGCTTCACTCCATCTTCAGCAGAAACCACGAGTATTCCTATGTCAGCACACGTAGCTCCTCTCGCACGAATACCAGCGAAGGCTTCGTGGCCGGGGGTGTCTAGGAAAGTTATTTTGCCCATCTCTCCATTTTCTTTTTGATGAGTGACCTCATAGGCACTGACATGTTGGGTGATACCTCCAGCCTCTTTATCTGTGGTGTTTGACTTTCTGATGTAGTCCAAAAGAGTCGACTTGCCGTGGTCTATATGGCCCATGACCGCCACCACTGGTGGACGCTTGACTCTTGTTTGTGTTTCTAGTATTCCCATAATGAGCCTCAGATTAGCATATTGTTGTCCTAAAAACACGGTCCATACTACAATATCTCTATGAAGATATTTGGGCCCAAAAGAATATATTTGGATTATGCGTCCACTACTCCAGTATTGCCTGCTGTGAAAAAGGAGATGGATCGATTTTTTATTGATAGTTTTCATAATCCATCTTCGATTTATAAAGAGGGAGTAGAGGCCAAAAAATTTTTAGAGAACTTTCGTACAAAGGTCGCACGGATTATCGGTGTGAGTCAAAGAGACATAGTTTTCACCGCGAGTGGCACTGAGTCGATCAACCTCGCGCTACTCGGTATATTCGAGGAATCAAAAAAAACGATAAACAAACCACACATCATCATCTCTGCCATAGAACATCCCGCGGTCAAAGAGTCAGCCAAAGAAGCTGTCCGAAGAGGAGCAGAAGTTAGTATCGTCCCAGTTGATGCGAGTGGTCTGGTCTCCATAGATGAGATAAGCAAAATTATCAGACCAGAGACCGTCCTCGTCTCGGTCATGCTTGCGAATAACGAGATAGGGGTTATCGAACCTGTCTCCAGGATTTCTCGTATGGTTCATGAATACAGAAAGAAAAATAATTCCAAATTTCCTTATATTCACACAGATGCGAGTCAGGCAGGTAATTATATAAAGATTAATCTACCTGCACTCGGCGTTGACCTTTTAACCTTGGATGGATCCAAGATTTATGGACCAAAGGGAGTGGGAGTACTTGTAGTCAGACCAGATGTTTCTTTGTCACCCATTGTTTTTGGTGGTGGCCAAGAAAGAGGATTAAGATCAGGCACAGAGAACCTAGCTGTTATCGCTGGTTTTACCAAAGCCTTTGAACTTGCTGATCTAGACAGAGGTAAAGAAGTAGAGAGGTTGAATAAAATTAAGCTTTATTTCATTGATCGTATAAAATCGAGTCTGCCGAAAGCAACCGTCAACACACCAGAAGAAAATAGTTTGCCAAACATAGTCAGTGTTTCTATGGTGGGCATGCTCGCAGAATTTGTGGCTATCAAACTCGATCTTATGGGGATTATGGTCTCAACCGGGAGTTCTTGCGGTAACGTCAAGGGCTCTGGGGGCACAGAGACCGTGGTGGCCCTAGGTCAAGGTGAGCTAAGAGACTCCACTATTCGTTTTTCTTTTGGAAGAAGTACCACTAAAGCTCTTGTTGAAAAAGCCTTAACTAGCTTCATAAAAATAGTAGAGAAATAATATTTTTGTGTTATAATACCCTCCATGGCGAACATGGAAGACCTCACAAAAACGCAGATGGTCCTTCTCACGCTTCTCGTGAGTTTTGTTACCTCTATTGCGACGGGGATAATCACCGTGTCACTTCTGGCCGAGGCACCCGCGAGTGTTACTCAGACCATTAATCGTGTTGTAGAGAGGACTATAGAAAAGGTTACTCCAACTAATCCAACCAGTTCAGGGGTTAAGGAGGTAACCATAGTCAAAGAAGAAGACGCGATAATCAGCGCCATAGACAAATCAGTCAGAGCGATAGTTCGCATCAAGACACCAGTTGATCCATACGGTACTCAGAACTTTTATGCCCTGGGCGTTGTGGTGTCCAAAGATGGTCTGGTCCTCTCAGACAAAAGAACACTGGTCTTAAATGGCATTTACGATATCGTCTTGGCGGATGGCACGGTTTTGCAAGCAAACATCGTTCGTATGAGCGAAGAAGATAACCTCGCGCTCTTTAGGATAACTCCAGATATTGCTCATACGAATAATTTTGACTTCATTTCTGTTTCAGATAGCGAACTCAAGTTAGGTCAAACAGCGATCGCTATACAGGGTATGGAAAAGAATACAATCGGCATCGGACGCATTATGTCTGTCAACTATAGAAACGAAGCGGACACAAAAACTCTCTACAGTGTCGATACGGATATCAGTTCTATAAATGAAATCCAGGGCAGTCCATTGTTTAATCTCTCTGGTGAACTGGTAGGCATCAAGACATCCTACGATGATCTCAGTGTGCCTAGGGGTGCATACACCACATCAGTACCGATGTCGGCGATAGTGGAGTTAGCACAACAGTAGGGGAGGTTTAGAAATTTGTTTTAAGAAATACCATGCCACCAAATCATTTCACTACTAAAGCCAAAGAAGCGATACGTAAAGCTCACGAGCTGGCAATTGAGCGTGGACAAAATCACGTTAACCCGATGCATCTTTTGACATCACTGGTGGTTCAAGAAGAGAGCATTGTCATCTCAATCCTGGAGAAAATGGAGATCGACACACTTTTACTAACTGATTCTGTTTTAGAAGCCATAGAGAATGTCGAAACTTCACAAACACTTGCGCCTTCGTATCAGATATACCTAACTCCGGAGCTTGCTCATACAATAGAATCTAGCACCAAGGTCGCACAGTCACTCGGAGACGAATTTGTTTCTACAGAACACTTATTCCTATCCATCCTAGATGTTCCTGGGGAAGCTAGGGATTTATTACAAAAATTCAAAATCGATCGCAATACTGTTGTGAAGGTTATCGAAGAGTTAAAAAAATCTAGCGCAGTTGAGCCCAAGACAGAAAAGAAATTTAAATCATTGTCCAAGTACACACGCTCGCTTACAAAGCTCGCTAAACTGAATAAACTTGACCCAGTCATAGGGAGGGATGAAGAGATCTCTCGCATGGTTCAGATTCTCTCTAGGCGTACCAAGAACAATCCGATTCTTATTGGTGAAGCCGGAGTAGGCAAGACAGCGATTGCAGAGGGTTTGGCTATCAAGATGGCGAACGGTAACGTACCAGAATCATTGAAGGACAAAGAACTCGTCTCACTTGACCTCGGTTTGCTTATCGCAGGGACAAAGTACAGAGGGGAATTCGAAGAACGTCTAAAAAACATAATCAAAGAGATAGAAAAATCCGAAGGCAAAATAATCTTGTTTATAGACGAGATCCACACTATCGTCGGTGCTGGTGCTGCAGAGGGTTCTATGGATGCATCTAATATGCTCAAGCCACCACTTGCCAGGGGGGAACTCCGAGCCATAGGTGCTACGACACTCAGAGAATATCAAAAGCACATCGAAAAAGATCCTGCCCTGACACGCAGGTTTCAGCCGGTCTATGTTAATGAACCGTCGGTCGAAGATGCCATCACTATATTGCGTGGTCTCAAGGAGCGCTACGAGCTTTACCACGGTGTTCATATAACAGATGATGCTATTCGTTCTGCTGTCACCCTCTCATCTCGTTACATCACCGACAGATTCCTCCCAGATAAAGCAGTCGACCTCATCGACGAGGCCAGTTCTTATCTGAAAATCTCACTCGAAAATATGCCTCCAATTTTGGAAGAAACTCATTCTAAGATCATGAAGCTTGAGATAGAAAAAGAAGCATTAAAAAAAGAAACCAAGAATACGAAGGCCAAGGCCCGTATCAAGGTTATAGAAAGAGAGATCGCTGATTTCAGAGAGAAAACTTCTGAGATTGAACTCAAATGGAAGAATGAGAAGGAGACCGTCCAGGGGATAAAAGAAATAAAGAAAAATTTGGAGATATTCCGTCTGGAGGCAGAAGCCGCAGAGGCTCGTGCAGATCTTTCTCGTGCAGCAGAATTACGCTACGGTAAAATACCAACCCTTGAAAAAGATCTTGATGCCAAGGCCAAGAGACTAAAAAAACTACAAAGTTCGAGGAGGATATTGAAAGAAGAAATAACCGAGGCAGACATCGCAGAGATAGTTAGCCGTTGGACATCTATCCCTGTTTCCAGAATGCTTGAAGAAGAAGTAGAAAAACTTACTCGAATGGAAGAGTTTTTGAAGAAGCGAATTGTTGGACAGGATGAGGCGGTCAAGAAAATATCTGACACCGTGAAGAGGTCTCGTGCGGGTATATCCGATCCGAATAGACCGATCGGGTCCTTCATGTTCCTTGGCCCAACCGGCGTTGGTAAAACCGAGCTCACTAAGGCACTCGCTGAATTTATGTTTGATGATGAGAAGGCTCTGATCAGAGTTGATATGTCCGAGTACATGGAAAAGCATTCAGTCTCTAAACTCATCGGAGCACCTCCGGGTTATGTTGGGTATGACGAAGGTTCACAGTTTACAGAGACAGTCAGACACAGACCATATTCAGTCATATTGTTTGATGAAATAGAAAAGGCTCACCCAGAAGTTTTCAACATCTTACTGCAGGTTCTTGATAACGGTCGACTGACAGATACCAAGGGACGAGTAGTGAATTTCAAGAACACCATTATCATCCTCACTTCAAATGTCGGCGCAGAACACATAGATAAAATGCAGTCTATCGGTTTTTCTAAGGGCGGCGAAAAAGAAAATTATGAGAGTATCAAAGAGAAACTTCTGGACACTTTGAAAAATCACTTCAGGCCAGAATTCTTGAACAGACTCGATGACATTGTGGTCTTCGACGTCCTCACTAGGGAGACAATAAAATCGATCGTCTCTATCCAGATTGATGAGATAAAGAAGCGTCTCCAAGAGAAAGAAATCGAACTGGTAGTGGCAGATGATGTTTTCGAGCTACTGGCCGAAGAGGGGTACAACCCACAATACGGTGCGAGACCTCTGAAGCGTCTAATCCAAACCAAGATTTTGAACACGGTTGCTACCATGATGATAGGGAACAAGGTTTTGACCGGAGGCACAGTGATGGTCGGAAGATCAGGCGACGAACTGACTTTTGAAGTGGTCAAAGGTAAAAGGTCGGGGAGTGTCAGCACCCTTACATCCAAGCCGGTGAAGTCTTCAAAGTGAATTGACGAATAAGGGAAAACCGATACAATACCATCTATCGCGTCGGTGGCGGAGTGGTCAATCGCACTAGACTGTAAATCTGGCGCCTTCGGGCTTCGAAGGTTCGAATCCTTCCCGGCGCACCAAATATATGAAACATGAGCAAACTCCTGGTCTAAGTGGAGGAGAAAGATTCTTGGCCTACAAAGATAAATTCACTTCGGTAGTTTTGAGTGATACTGTAGACCACGATAAACTCGAGCAATTAATGAAGGATATTCAGACTAGGGTGAGTCGTCTGCGAGTAAAATATGGTGACCTTATCTATGAAAACGCTTGGTACCATATGATTGTAGGAAGTTCGCCTATTCCTGGAAGAGCTTTAACTTATGAAGATTTTCCTGAAGAAGACTCCATAGCAGGTTTTATAGACAGCTTGCAAGTTTAGGGGTTTTTCGGTAATCTAATAACCTATGTCACAGGATCATCTTATAAAACTTGTCTCCGTCGGAGATGAAAAGGGGGTAGGCAAGGGCCACACCTATTATTCGACCAAGAACAAGAAGTCAGTCGAGCGCAAAATCGAGGTCAAGAAATACAATCCATTAGCCAAAAAGCATACGGTTTATAAGGAAAAGAAAGCCTAACAAAAACTCCGCCTCTGGCGGAGTTTTCATTTGGCGGGCCCACGAGGATTCGAACCTCGGTCAATCGTTTTGGAGACGATTATTCTACCACTGAACTATAGGCCCTTAGAGGGCTATCCTAACATATTTCTCTATTTCTTTGGATGCCCCAGATTCAAACCATTTTATGGACTTGTTCCTTTTAAACCAAGTCATTTGGCGTTTTGAATACTGTTTTATTTCTGTATAGAGTCTCTCTCTCATCTCCTGTCTGTCGATCTTATCCTGGAGAAACATAGCGATATATTTATATTCTAGTCCTAGGCTCTGCATACGCTTCCAAGTAAGTCCACGATCATGCAACCTCTTACCCTCCTTAATCATCGGTTCCATGCGTTTGAGCAATCGTCTGTATATTTTTTCTTCAAGGTCTTTTTGCTCGGGTCTGATACCGATGAATACGGTCTCCCACTGTGTCAACCTGGCAGGTTGACACAGTGGGACATGACCCAAGGCAGATACTATTTCAAGTGCTCGGATTAGGCGAACCTTGTTTTTAGAATCTATAGATTTCGCTCGAACAGGATCTTTCTTTTGAAGCATCATATACAACTCGTGAGCATCTTTTCTCTCCAGTCTTTCCCTCAGCACTTTATTTGGTGGGACTTCAGGTAGATTAGTTTCTCCTATGAGGATGTCTATGTAAAACCCCGTACCACCGACGATAATCGGTGTTTTATTCCTTTCGAGGATATCTATCAATATTTTTTCTCCGAGCACCTTGTAGTCAGAAGCAGAGAATGATTTCTTTGGATCTGCCACATCAAGCATGTGGTGAGGTATGTTGAGCATCTCTTTCTTGGTGATTTTTCCTGCACCTATGTTCAAACCTTTATAGACCTGTCTAGAATCAGCAGAAATAATCTCGCCATTAAATTTCTTGGCGAGGGAAACCGCAAGGGAACTTTTGCCCGATGCTGTTGGGCCGACTATGATTAAAACCTTGGGCTTCATTTTGTGCCGGAGAAAGGACTCGAACCTTCACCCCTTGCGAGACACGATTTTGAGTCGTGCGCGTCTACCATTCCGCCACTCCGGCATTAACCCATACAACTTACAATAAACTCATGCTAAAATCTACTTATGTCACAGTTTTATAACGACTCCATTTTCTGGATAGAGGTAGAGAAGATTCACCCAAACCCATATCAACCAAGAAAAGAATTTGATCAGGCGCATCTACAGAGTTTAGCCGATTCTATGCGCCAGTATGGGGTTTTGCAGGCTTTGGTGGTTACTAGGACTGAAGTAGAGAAGCCGGATGGAGGCCTCGCTGTCGAATACGAACTCATCGCCGGAGAGCGTCGTTTACGTGCTGCTAAGCTTGCTGGCCTTACGCAAGTGCCAGTGCTTATTCGTACTGGAGCAGAAAACGATTTGACCAAACTTGAATTAGCGATTATCGAAAATATTCAGCGTGAGGATTTGAATCCAGTCGATAGGGCCAAAGCATTTGACCGACTCGCCAAAGAGTTTGGATTCAAGCATGCAGAAATTGCCAAGAAAGTCGGCAAGAGTAGAGAGTACGTTTCTAATACCATGAGGTTGCTGATGCTCCCAGATCACATCCTTCAAGCACTTGCAGAAGGCAAAATCACCGAAGGTCACACTCGTCCACTGATGATGCTCACAGATCGTAAAGAAGAGCAGGAAACGTTGTTTAAAGAAATTGTTTACAAAAAACTGAACGTACGTGAAGCAGAAGGCATTGCCAGGAGGATTGCCTTTGAGCGAGCAAGAAAATTAGTAGACCCAGAGTTGATAGATATAGAGGAAAAGCTCAAAGAATCATTAGGCACGAGGGTGCGTATAGAAAAGAAAGAGGAGGGAGGCAAGATCACTATAGACTTCTTTTCAAACGAAGATTTGCGTACGCTCTTTGACATACTGACCGCCCAAAAAGGGAATAAAGACGGGGATGCGATGCTCAAGAGATATATCGCCACCAAAGAAGCCGAAGGCTTGTCCGTAGAAAAAGCAGAACCACTGACTGTAGAAGAAAAACTAGAGCTCGATGACGAAGGCGATAAAGTGATGGAAAAACCCTTGGATGATGACGAAGAAGATCTCTATTCGATAAAAGATTTTACTGTTTAGTTTTTTGTCTCTTGGATAGTTCAATACGGATATGTCTTTTGGCTGTTGATGTTTTGCACATGTCTATCCACTTTTGATTAGCCTTGGCAGACGGACGGGTCATGATATCCACGATATCCCCGTTCTGTAGTTTTGTATCAAGGGAAGCGAGTTTGCCGTTCACCTTGGCCCCTAACATATGATTCCCTATGTCTGAGTGAATCGTATAAGCAAAATCAATCGGAGTTGAATCTATAGGGAGATCAACCACATCACCCTTTGGTGAGAAGGCGAATATTCTCTTACTAAAGAAGTCATTCTTTAGATGATCATCAAAGCTTGTCGCTTCACTCGAGTTTTCTTGGTACGTTACTAACTCCTGGATGAAACTAGGAATATCTTTGGAAGCGTTTAGAGTTGTGCGTATACCCTCTGTGTTTTTATTTTTAGGTAGTAGAGATCTGATCCAGCCTATAGTCTCTTCATCCTTACCAACCTTATCTTTTTTATAAGATATATGGGATGCCACTCCATATTCTGAGTATGTGTGCATCTCATTGGTTTTAATTTGAACCTCTACAATATTGCCGTCTCCTGTAAAGATAGTCGTGTGTATTCCTTGGTAGCCATTTAATTTGGGGAAGGCTATGTAGTCCTTGATTCGTCCTGGTAAGGGCCTCCAGGTTGCATGAACAACACCCAGGGCCCTGTAGCAATCCTGAGTTGTTTCTACTATCATCCTGACCGCATTGATGTCATAGATCTTCTCTATATCTTTTTTCTGTAGAAGTTTTTTGTATAAGCTGTAGAGACCCTTAACCCGATAATCAGTTTTTACTTTTATCAGACCTTCTTTGGCCAGAGCTTTTTTCACAGATTGGATAAATTTCTCCAGAGAATCATGTCTTTCTCTTTGCCCTTCTTTCATCAAATTTTTTAAATCCTCGTATTCCTTAGGATAAACATAAGGGAAGGCGAGATCTTCTAATTCTCTGTTGAGTTTTCTTATGCCCAACCTATATGCGATAGGAGCGTAAATCTCCAGTGTCTCTGTTGCTATGCGTAGTTGTTTTTCTTTGGGCACATACGAAAGAGTTCTCATATTGTGTAAACGATCAGACAGCTTGATCATAAGTACCCTGATATCTTCAGACATGGCCACAAAGAGTTTGCGCAAACTTTCATTATGCCTATCAGCACCACGGTACTTTACATTACCCAGTTTGGTTACTCCGTCTACCAGGAAAGCTATTTCTTTGCCAAACTCTTTTTCAATAGTCTCCAGACTCACACCACAATCTTCTACTACATCGTGCAAGAGTCCTGCAGAAACTGTGACAGCCCCCATACCCAGCTCTGCGAGAATTTTGGCCGTCTCAAAAACGTGTAGAAAATATTTTTCACCAGAGTGTCTTTTTTGCCCCTCGTGGGATTTTTCTGCGAACAAATAGGATTTATTGATGAGCGCCACTTCATCATTCGTTACTCCATCTATGAGCCGTATGATGTCTTGTGGATTGGTCATGTTTATTCTGGTTTATTGAGTTTGTGGGGGTTGTGGTTTGGGCAAGCTTTGTCTGAACATCTTTCTGGTATGGTCTTTGTACCTTCCATCATAAGGGATCCACACATTTTGCAAATATTACCTGTTGGTTTGGCTTTGATCGCATATTTGCAGTCAGGGTAATTTTGGCACGAATAGAAAACTCCGAATCGGCCACGACGTTCTGCCATGTATCCTGTTTTGCAGACTGGGCACTGTATACCTGTAGAATTGGCCTTTTCTTGCTCTGGGTCTTTCTCTATATACTTACATTTTGGAAATCTGGCACAGGCAGTGAACATCCCAAACTTACCCTCACGGGTTACCAGATTACCCTTGTTACACTTTGGGCATGGTCTGCCTGTATCTTTGGGCCCCTCCAGTGCTTTACCTTCTATAGTTCGAGCACCGTTACAGTCGGGGAACTTGGCACAAGAAAGGAATTTACCCCCTTTGCCTAATTTGATGATCATCTCACCGTTGCATATTGGGCAGAGTACACCATCCGGTCCTTTGCCTAGGTTGGTGATTTTCTCTATTTTGTCTTTGGCTTTCACATCTTTCTGAAACGGTCCGTAGAAGTCAGTGAGAACTTTTTTATATGTATGCTTGCCACCAGCGATGTCATCCAATTTGTTTTCCATATCTGCGGTGAATGAGTCACTGATGTAGTTCTCGAAATTGCCTTCTAGGAAAGTAGATACTACTTCTCCTGTATCTGTGGGGTGAAGGGCTTTTTGGATTTTTTCTACATAGCCACGCTCGTCGAGTGTTTTGATGATGGATGCATATGTGGATGGTCTGCCTATACCTCTTTTTTCGAGCTCTTTGATAAGACCGGCTTCAGAGTATCTGGCTGGTGGTTCTGTTTGTTTTTCTTCTGAACCCATGGCTAGTAGTTTAAGATCATCGCCAACTTTTATTTGCGGGAGGATGACATCTTCACCCTGTGCTGCTGGATCTGCTTTGGTCCAACCATCAAAAAGTATTCGAGAACCGTTGAGCCAGAAATCAGGCACTGAAGGTCCAGAGATATTCGATACTACTTTAGTACGCATGACTTTGGCATCTCTCATTTGGCTGGCTATTGTCCTCTGCCAGATCAGTCTGTAAAGTTTTTTCTGTTCATCATTACCACCTGCAATCTCTGTATCCATATGTGTCGGTCTGATTGCTTCGTGAGCCTCTTGAGCATTTTTGGATTTTTTGGCAAAGGAATGGGCCTCAAAATAAGTTGCTCCATAATTTTTTTCTATCACTCTTTTTATTTCAGCCTTGGCTTGTACTCCTAGGTTAGTAGAGTCAGTACGCATATAAGTGATGTGTCCGGCTTCGTATAATCTCTGTGCGACCTGCATAGTACGAGAGGGGGCAAAGCCGAGCCTCGATGATGCGGTTTGTTGGAGTGTAGAGGTGATGAATGGGGCCTTTGGTGCTCTTGAGACTTCGGTTTCTTTTATGTCTGTTACCTTCCAAGAACCTTTTTTACCTTCGGCTAGTATCCTGTCTACTTCTTTTTTGTCTGTAGGTTCTTCTGAGCAAGCAAAATTTAATTCGTTCTTTTTGTTGTCTTGTAGCAGTGCATTGATGGTCCAGAAGGTTACCGGGTTAAAGGCACGTATCTCTCGCTCTCTTTCCATGATTATCCTCAGTGCGGGGGATTGGACTCTGCCTGCAGAGAGGCCATATCTGACTTTTTTCCAAATCAAACCAGATAGATCGTAACCAACCAAGCGGTCCAGGACTCTACGGGCCTCCTGCGCCTCCTTAAGGTCTTCATCGATTTTTCTTGGATGTTTGATGGCTTCTTCGACTGCTTCTTTGGTGATTTCGTGAAAGACAATACGTTTTGGATTTTTTAAACCGACAGCCTCCTTGATGTGCCAAGCGATAGCTTCTCCCTCACGGTCGGGGTCTGTGGCCAACAACACTTCGTCCGCCTTCTTAGCGAGTTTTTTGATATCGGCAATTATATTTTCTTTACCCTTCACAACTTCGTAGTGCGGTATAAAGCCACCAGCTACATCTATGGCTACCTTGTTGGATTTTGGTAAATCTCTAATATGGCCCACACTTGCGACCACACGATAATCTTTACCGAGATATTTCTCGATTGTTTTTGCTTTGGACGGGGACTCGACGATTAGTAGTCTCATGGCCTAACAAATACTATAGATACGTTTTTTGTGCAAATTATGTCTCGTCAGAAAGCTTTCCTTACTTCACCAAGCTCTTCAAAGATTAATCCCTTTATTTCAAGTAATGAGAGTACTGCATTCGCTTTACCGATATCCAGTTTTGATTTTCTGATGAGTTCATCTCTACCTCTGGGGATATCGAGTAGTTCTATAAAAAGTTTTTCCTCAGTACCCAAATCATTCATATCAAAAAGTGTTTGACCTTCGTCTTTTCGTTTTATACCGAGTAGCTCGAGCACATCGTTCGCATCTCTGATGAGGGCAGACCCTAACCTGATGAGCATGTGGGGACCATCTGAAGTGGGCGAGGTAGTTGGACCAGGGACTGCCCCTACTTCGCGGTTGTATTCTGTGGCCAGGCGAGAAGTTATGAGAGTACCAGATTTTTTCTCTGCTTCTATGACAAGGGTCGCATGACACATCCCTGCCATGATTCTGTTTCTTTGGGGGAATGTATAGTATTGGGCTTTCATATCATCATCAAACTCAGACAATAATCCACCGCCGGATTCTATGATCTCATTTGCTAGGCCTACATGTGCTTGCGGATGCAGAATTTTTCTGGACAATCCAGAGCCGGGGACAGCGATAGTTTGTAACCCAGCGTTGATAGCAGCGCGATGCGCGATCGAATCTATGCCCAGTGCGAGTCCGGAGACAATGGTGATCGGATAACCAGAGAGTCCAGCGATGATCGACTCACAAATTTCTCTACCATAGGCTGAGTACTTCCTCGAACCAACAACTGCTAGGAGCTTGTTGTTTTCTCTGGGCAACTCTCCCTCATACCTCAGGTTTTTGGCTTTGTCGTTGATCTCCTTTAATAGAATGGGGAATTCCCCAGGTAGGAGATCTCTAATGGTCATTTTATCTATAGTAGCACTTCTGCTATCATGTTTTATATGCTTGATATCAAATTTATAAGAGAAAATAAGGATTTAGTGGCCAAGGCTGCAGAGATCAAACGTATAAAATTTGATGTAAACGCCCTCCTTGAGGTAGATGATCAGCGAAGAGTTTTACAGGCACAGATTGAAGAAAAGCGCTCCGAACAAAACAAAGCTTCTATAGAGATAGTCAAAGTGCTCGGTCCAGAGAAGGCAAACATCCTGGAAAAGATGAAGTTTCTCAAAGAAGAGTTGGGTGGCTTCGAAGAAAAACAAAAGGAAGTGATGCATACATGGCAGAAGCTGATGCTTGAAGTGCCGAATATTCCTGATATCTCTGTCCCTCAGGGTGAAAGTGATCAGGATAATAAAGAAGTAAAGAAATGGGGCGAGATGCCAAAGTTTGATTTCCAACCAAAAACTCATATAGAGATAATGGAAAATTTAGGAATGCTCGATTTGGAACGAGGAACCAAGGTTTCTGGTTTTCGTGGATATTTCTTGAAAGGTGGTGGTGCGAGACTTTCTTTCGCTATCTGGAATTATGCGATGGATTTTTTTACCAAGAAAGATTTTGTGCCCTACATCGTTCCCTCGCTCGTTCGCAAAGAATCACTCATAGGCACAGGGATGCTCCCACAAAGTGAAGAAGATTTGTACAAGACTCAGGACGGGGATTACCTCGCCGGTACAGCAGAAGTGGCTACCATGGGGTATCATCAGGATGAAGTTCTGACCAAAGAAGAATTACCAAAAAAGTTTCTTTCTTTTTCTCCATGTTTTAGAAGAGAGGCAGGTAGCCACTCCAAGGATATAAAAGGCCTGATTCGAGTTCATGAATTTTATAAAGTTGAACAGGTTGTCTTATGTGAGGCTTCGCACGAAGAATCTGTCAGACAGCATGAGGCCATAAACAGGAATACAGAAGAATTCATAGAGTCGATGAATATTCCTTACCATACAGTGTTGAACTGCGGTGCTGACCTCGGACTCGGTCAGGTAAAGAAATACGATATAGAACTCTGGGTACCGCTCGAAGACACATATAGAGAGATCAGCTCCGCATCATACTTCCACGACTTCCAAACTCGCAGATTGAATATCAAATATAAGGATACAGACGGTAAAACCAAATACGTGCACTCACTCAACTCTACAGCGATTCCTACACCACGTATCCTTGTGTCATTAGTAGAGAATTTTCAACAGGCTGATGGTTCGATCAGAATCCCAGACGTGCTCGTGCCATATATGGGCGGTAAAACCGTTATAGCCAAATAAACCCATGCTCATAGGCAAGGATAGGGGAATACGTACTCCAGAATTCCACAAGAAAAAAGAGCGAGAGAAATGGATTCGTACTGCTTGGTATATCATCTTGTCCGTTATTATCATCGGCTCACCTATATATATATTTAGGCACGAGTACATCCAAGTAGAGGACATCTTGGTATCTGGAAATTCGATTACCACGAATAAAGAAGTAGAGGAAATAGTGTCTCGTCATCTATCTGGTAAGTATCTTTGGGTTATACCAAAATCAAATGCATTGTTTTATCCAAATGATTCTATAGAAGAGGATTTGCTTCTGGCTGTACCTCGACTGAGTTTGGTCAAAGCCGAATTAACAGACTCGAGGACACTACAAGTTTCTATTGTGGAAAGAGAGCCTTCTGCTCTGTACTGCACCGATACATCAACCGTTTCTTCACCAAAAAATTGTTATTTTATGGACGAGGACGGATATATTTATTCTGAAGCACCTACATTCTCTGGTGGTGTTTATGTGGTCTACTCTTCGTTACCTGTGTTGAGTGAACCACTGCGGAAGGTGTTTTTGGACAAGAATCTTTTTTCATTGACGATGGCGTTTGTAAAGAGCTTGGAGAGTTTTGGTTTTGAACCAAAAGTTTTTATCAAAAAAGATGAGGAGTACCAAGTCATTTTGGAAAATGGTGGTTCTATCATGTGGAAAGTCGATGCAGATCTAGACAGGGTTGCTTCTAGTGTAGAATCTCTGGTTTCTGATTCAGTTTTCAAAAAAGAAAAGAACGTGTTTGGGAGGATACTATACATCGACCTACGTTTTGGAAACAAAATTTTCTATAAATTTCAAGATTAAACAGGAATTGCACAAGACTTGACTTATTCTTCTGAGGGTGTATAGTGTGTGCAGATTCAGTACAAAGGCTGATCAGAGTGACTTACAGGAAGATTCGTAAGGGCAACTCTGGTGGCAGGGGAATACACCAGCGTAAGAGCAGGTGCACCGAACGCGTAGTATCCCACGTTCCGCGTCGCGCCGGTTGGCTGTATTCTTGGGAGACACTCTGCACCACTTGGAGTCTATACCCCTTCACCTGCTGTGGATTTACAAATCCCCAGCCCCGCCCTACGCGCCCCCACACTTCTGTGTGCGGGCGCGGTTTCATTTAGATTTTTATACAATACTCTTATGAGTCAAGGTTTCTGGAACAAATTAAAAAAACCAATCATGGTTCTCGCGCCGATGGCAGATGTCACTGATCCGGCCTTTCGACGTATTATCGCTCGGCATGGTAAACCAGACGTCACTTGGACCGAGTTCGTTTCTGCTGATGGTCTTGTCCTCGCACCAGAAGAGGGTAGGAAGAAACTCTTGAAAGATTTGGAATACTCTGAATCCGAGCGTCCAATCGTCGCTCAATTCTTCACCTCATCTCCAGAAAATATGGAGAAGGCAGCTAGACTCGCACGTGAGCTTGGGTTTGATGGCATAGATATAAATATGGGTTGTCCAGACAAGAGCATAGAGAAGCAGTGTGCTGGTGCTGCGCTCATCAAGAATCCAAAGCTCGCTCGGGAGTTAATTCGTTCTGCTAAACTCGGTGCGGGGGATCTGCCTGTATCTGTGAAAACCCGTGTTGGGTACAACAAAGAAGAACTCGATATATGGATAAAAGAGATACTCAGTGAATCCCCAGCCGTGCTCACGGTCCATGCGCGTACGAGGAAGGAGATGTCCAAAGTCCCCGCACGTTGGGAGCTAGTGAAGAGAGTGGTAGAGATGAGGGATGAGCTCGGTGTAGACACTTTGATACTGGGGAATGGTGATGTAGTAGATATTGATGATGGCAGGAGGAAATGCGAAGAGACTGGCGCAGATGGGGTGATGCTCGGCAGGGCGATATTTGGTAACCCGTGGTTATTTGCAGAACATATACCCACCACTAGAGAGAAATTATTAGTGATGGTAGAGCATACAAAACTATTTGAAAAATTACTCGGCGAATACAAAAATTTCGCCATTATGAAGAAACACTATAAGGCGTATGTGAACGGGTTTGAAGGAGCAGGGGAGCTTCGTGGTCAACTGATGCTGGCTGTAGATGCAAGGGGGGTCGAAGAAGTAGTCCACAACTATCTGAAATAGTGTTTTGACAGTCATCTTGCATATAGTATATTTAGATTTCTGGTGCTAAGCGGTAGCGGACAGACGTGTCTCTACGGAGCCCAGATCCTGCACCCTCAGTTCCATTCACCCCAGGAGGTTCACGGTGCCCCGACGTAACGCCCCGTCGTTCCACCTGAAGATCGCCCAGACCGCGTACCAGCAGGCGAAGGCCGGGATCCTCACCGGCAAGAGCGCGACCGATCCGCAGTACACCGACGGCGATTCCGCCGCGGCCATCCGCGCCTAGCACAAGGCGAAGAGCGCAACGCGCGGACACGAGGTACACCGACGCAAGACACACATCAGCGCCGGTGCGACCCAGATCGTCTTCCTGAAGTGAACACAACCGTCCGCAAGGACACCTACCCGCACCGATTTCCATCGGTGCGAATCTTTTTATATAGGCTATTGACTTTATTTTGTATATATGCTAGGGTTAACTTGTTGAGGTCGAGCGACAGGGAATCACCCTGTGAGGCCACAACAAGCACACTCCACTCGTTCGGAGGATCCACATGATCAGCCGCTCCCTCGCTCCGCCGTCCGTCGCGCTCCTCTCGGCCACCCACACGGGGGCCCGTATGAACACCATGGTCCATCGCGGCGCGAACATCGTCGGCATCGGCATCCACGGCTCGGGCGCGTCGCCCGCCGCCGGCTCCCGCGACTAGCACGGCCGCGGCGCCGATCACTGTCATTCGACAGAAGGCATCAGCCCTTCGGTTGAACTGACGGCAACCTCTCGTGCTTCTCTGTACGAGTAGGACTTCGTTCGAGTACGACTCGGGAGTGCCGACGGGGTGGATCGTTTGAATCCATCGCCGTCGGCACGACCCGACCCCCCGCGCACCCTAACCCGGTGCGTTTAACTTTTATAAAATTTCCCTGTGCGTGTATAATAAGATTCTGGTTGGGGATGCAGTTTGCAAACTCTAACCAGATGTTCTCACATCCTTCCACGGAGTCCTGCCATGAAAGACCGGCACTCGAGCACCAGACACCCGCGTATGGGAGTCACTCTCGAGACCAAGGGCCAGATGCGAAGCAAGACCGGCGGATCCATCCGCTACATGTGGCCAACCCCAGGAGGCTGATCCATGGAATACGGTGCGTGAACACCCCCGAGCGACTCATGTGAGTCGCTCTCTTTAATACAGTTGACAAAAATACGTATTGGGTTTATAATGGTCGTTAGAGAAGTGAACAGTATGGCAGAGAATAGATGGAAGCCGGGGCGCGATCCGTGGTGAGTCGTCGGGGCCCGGAATCCCCGCCGTTCCACTCGGGTCCGCCTCGGCCCCGTCTGCCCATCCTTCGTTTACTCGTTCCATTTACACGGACCCTTCGGGGTCCTTTGTGCTATATAAATTTTCAAAACAAACACCCCTTTACAAACCAAATTTTTTATGATAAGAAGATGTAAGAGGAAAGTGGTACCAAACTACTTTCGACTCAATCCGCCCTTTCAGTCTTCACGTTTCTCTAGGAGATCCCATGCATCGCGCTCGGCTGTATCTCTTGCTTGCGGTGGGGATATTCCTCACCGCCTGCAGGAATGAGACCAACGTCTTCGGCCCCGGCAACGGTCCGAACGGACCGAATAACGGACCAGACGGTGGACGATCGGCGTTCGCATCGGCAGGCTTCAGGCCCGCTGACACGACCATCGTGGTGAGCACCCGCTACCACGCTCTGGGCCAGATCTTCGTCGAGCAGGGTCGGTCACCGAACCTGCTCATCCGTACGAGGCAGTGCGTCCAGTACGTGGGCTCACCGCTCATCACCTGGACCGGCCAGTCTGGCTGGTACAACGTGGACGTCACCCTCCAGGGTGTGGCTACGTGCAGGGATTCGATCGTGTTCAAGTTCGCGCACGATACGACCATCACCACGTTCATCCGTGCGACGGTCGTCTCCGCTCCTGGTGGCCCCGGCATCCCCACGATGACGGTGACACCTCCGGGCGGTAGTGGTCCGGTCGGTACTGGTTCGCAGTCGAATTGCATCATCACTGGTGTCACTGACACGCGGTGCTGGGCATACTCGACGGATCCTTCACGGATCGCTGTGGTTCAGAAGGATACAACCTTCGCAACCGCGACGAACCCGTGGACGGCCGGATCACATCTGTCCGGTGAGATCCGATTCATGTTCGCAGGTTCGGCGAATATCTGCAGGTACTGGGTCGTTGACCCACGAGTGGCACAGTGCCATCAGTGGAATGCGACGGTCCCGAGCCTGCAGTCGTCCGACATGATGTCGGCGAGCTACGGACTTCGTGATGCGAAGCTGTCCGAAGAGGGCGGCCGTCTTTACGAGGTCGTCCTCGATCGGATGAAGCAGAACGGGGAGAAAATCCACCGGTAGCAAAAGACCCCAAAGGGGCGCCCAGCGATTAAGTTCGCTGGGCTTCTTATTTATATGAGTCTACAAATCGTTTGCTATACTAGACCCATGAAAAAAGTAGAGAAACAGGAACAAGTTTTTTACAGAAAATATCGTCCACAGATTTTCAAAGAGGTGATCGGCGAAGATCATATAGTCAAAGTATTGGAGGGAGCGATCAAGCTTGGTAACATTTCTCATGCATATCTTTTCTCTGGTGCGCGAGGTACAGGTAAAACTTCTGTGGCGAGGATCCTCTCGCGTGAGTTGGGTACGAATGCTTCAGATCTATACGAGATGGACGCCGCCTCTAACAGGGGGATAGATGATATCCGCAGTATCCGAGAATCTGTCTCCACACTTCCTTTTGAATCCAAGTTCAAAGTTTATATCATCGACGAAGTTCACATGCTCACCAAAGATGCGTGGAATGCATTTTTGAAAACCCTTGAGGAACCACCAGCACACGTTGTCTTTATACTTGCGACTACAGAGATAGAGAAAGTTCCGGAGACGGTCGTCTCTCGTTGTCAGACATTTGTATTCAGAGCTCCGAATCAAAAAGTGTTGAAAGAATTTGTAGTTAATATCGCCAAGAAAGAAGGGTTCGTCCTGGCACCAGATGCTGTAGAACTCGTCGCCATACTCGGGGATGGGTCGTTCAGAGATACTCATGGGATACTCGAGAAGGTTCTATCTTCGACAACAGATAAAAAGATCACTAGAGAAGAAGTAGAAGCGGTCACCGGTGCACCAAAGTCCAAACTTGTGAAGGATATCTTGGAGTCGGTGGTACTGCAAGATTTGCCCAAGGGTCTCTCTGCGGTGGGGCAGGCGAGTACATCGAATGCAGATATGAAGCTCTTTACCAAACTTATCCTCGAGCGTTTGCGGTTTCTTTTTCTTCTGCGTCTGAAGACAGGTATGGATGAACATATCAAAGAAGAAGTGTCTGAGGATGATTTTGAATTCCTCACAGACCTCGCAAGTAAAGCTGGTCAGAGTATGACTGGTTCGGTGCTCCTCCGTTTTATTCAAGCATACGAAGATACAGGTCGAACAACTATCCCCGAACTTGCCCTCGAGCTCGCACTAACTGATGTCATTAAATAATTAAAGAAGCCACCTCTACGAGGTGGCCTGCTTGGTGGGGGATCCAGTCCACCAAGAACGGATCTGTTCCACGAACCCGATGAAGTAGCCGATGATACAGAAGATGATCATCACGGCGACGGCCACTGGTCCGAGGATGAAGGACACAGTTTCCATAATCCAGAAATGGAAGTGCCCTCTGTTCATCTCGAAGTACACTTCTTCGTGGAGACCCTTCTCTCGGATCTCTTTGAAGGAGTAGTTCCGCTTGCTTCCGCCGAAGAACCCATCATCCCACACGGCCATCATGATCTCGATGTCGTTGAAACGATGTACCTTGCCACCCGGGAGGTGGCAGAGCATGTCATCGGTAAAGCACTTCAGGATGTCTGTCCAGGAATCGACCTCTCCGCCGTTCACGACGAAGGAGAGGAAGCTCAGGATGTACCATCCGAAGAGCGAGACGCCGAGCCAGCCGAGCACGAAGAGGATCTGGAGCCAGAGCGACCAGCTGACGAAGGTGTCGAGCATGTTCGAGAGCACGGGGTCTCCGTTTGTGGAGGGAGGGGGAACTCAAGTCCTATCTGAAATTACCTTATATATAACAAGTGGTCAATATTAAATAACTTAGTCAAGTTTATTGACTATTCAAGACGGAGGAGTAATATACTCGACTAGGCAGTACGTTTGGGGTAACTGGTCATACTTGCCGCTAAGAGAGAGGCTGGAGCTAAGCTTAACGAGGGCACTTCCCAGTTAACCCTAGTTGAGCTAACTCGATTCCCAGAAGGGGGAAATTCCGGAGAATGCTCCTACGGACCCCGACGCAAGTTAAGGTGGTTGTGAACTGAGGCTTTACCACCGAAGACGACGCGAGCGATGTTCTATCGCTCAGGGACAAGTCACCAAAAGCTGGATGACGCCATCGCAAGTGGCAAACATCAATGAGGGGTAGCGCCCTTACCAGCATAGACTAAAAGCGACCAGACCCACCTGGGGCACACCGAAACATTGGTGTGCCCCTTGAACTTTTATATAAGTCCATCTTTTGTTGTTTTTGGAATAATACGTGATTGAATTGAGGCCAGAATTAAAGTATTCTGGCTACATTGGGGGATCGTCTAATGGTAGGACAGAAGCCTTTGAAGCTTCTAATCTTGGTTCGATTCCAAGTCCCCCAGCCAGTTTGAGGTAGGTTCAGAGTTCGAGGAGCATATAAATAACTAATATGAAAGAGATCCAAGAAGATATAAATAAATTTAAAGAATTTGAATCAAAGGAAGTTAATGCTGCCATTAAGGAATTAGAAGGCATTACAACTGAATCAAACAGGAAACATTTGCAAAGACTTGTTTATGTTAACTTGGTTAACCGCTTCGATGCTCTTGTTGATAATTTGTTGCTTAAGTTTTCAATACTTGACGGCCTATTTAAAGTAAAGGTCTTGCAAGAGACAAAGGGTGAAGAAGTATTTCTCAAGGATATTTATGAAATTTTGCTATCTGAAAATCCAAAAAATGCCGTACAACAACGAGTAGAAAATGTAGCTAGAGGTAAATTTTTAAGCCAAAGACACTCTTTAAAACTAAGAACCCTTTTATTTTTTTGCTTTTCTTGGCCAGAGACTGATCTTGATAGGCCGAGAGTTTTCACTAATAATGGATCAATCTTTGTCGACAATAAAAGATTAAAACCTTATCAAATACCAGACACTGTAATTGGGTATGCTGATTGGTTGTATGCTAGACGTAACGCACTTGTGCATGGCGATGGAAAAAAACTAGCTTCAAAAGATCTGGGATTTATGCAACAAAAGTTTGGTGCGAAACCCGCCTCTACGATAAGTTTGAAAATATCTTCAATTAAATCTGCTGTTCGGTTTTATAATGATCTATGCGAAGCTCTTTCAGTGCCCCAAGACTTAGTCCGAGGTGCATTAGAATGATTAAATATTTAATTGATAAAAGCCTTATAGGGTCTCATTGGAAAATTAACGAACCCGAGGAGGCAGCCAAGTTTTGATCTATAATTGATTCTATGAACTTTTATGTGGCAATTGAGATTATTGGTTCTCTTGTTTACTTAACACAAAAGATTCTTCTAAGTTTTAGTAAGAGAGTTGGCTGGGTATTGGGGATCATGGGTTCTGCTGCTTTTGCGACTGTAACTTTCCATAAAGGTTCTTATGCATACGGAATACTTGAAGTTACAAGTGGTATAATTTTTTTCTTTGGATTGATTTTATGGGGTAAGTCTGGCGCGAAAGAAAAATGGATGACGTTTGCAATGAGTACTGTAGCCATACTCGGTATTATTTTGGTGTCAGTTCTCAATCTTGGATCTCCAAATTGGATACTTGAGACTTTAGTGGTGATACTTTTTGCAATTGGGGCGATTTTTCTTGTTCTCAAAAAACCAATAGGTTGGTTCCTATATGGACTAGGACATCTAGTACTAACCATATACGCTTACCAACTTGGGACTTACTACATTATGATCTTGCAGGTAGTGTCTTTACCCTTTGCTTTTATCGGTTATAGGAGGTTTGGGTTGGTTAATCTGGTCCGATATTATTAGTGTTAATATGACGACATGAGCGATATTGAAATTTGTCCAATTTGTAGGAAGTCGTACTCTTCCAGAAACCCAAGAGTTCAGTATCATCTCCAATACAAACCAACCGGAGAATGGATTTATGCATGTAGGCTATGTAATTATGCTGAGCATCTTTCTAGACCGAGAAATTGGAAAGGGTGGTATAAACCATGGATCTGGTCTCGTATAAAATTGACTAGAGAGTTCGCTAAAGCCAGTCCACATTTAACTTATTAGATAGACGCATTAGATATGTGGCTTAAGGTGCTGAAATTTAGCTAGTCCCGTCAAGTGGGGCTTGGTCCACTGGGGGTTCTAGCTCGAGACGGCTAGCAAATACTTGAAGTTTTAACTTTTGGTATAGTTAGTCACATGGCAAAAGTATGTGACCATACAAGTGTTGGAATGCTCGTTTGGAAAGAGGGGAAACTCCTTCTCATCGAAAGGAGGAAGTTTCCCTTTGGTTTTGCTATACCTGCAGGCCACGTTGATGAAGACACAAGCTTTGAAAATGCAGCGATACGAGAGCTCAAAGAAGAAGTTGGGCTTGATGCAATAGATCTAGAACTAGTCATAGAAGGCAGAAAAGAAAATTTATGCAGGCGAGAAGACGGCTCTTGGCATTTCTGGAAAATATATAAAGTTGATAACAAAGGAGAACTAGAGCCAAGTTCTGAGGAGACAAAAAGAACGGGTTGGTACTCAAGTGAAGAGATCCAGAAATTAGGAGAGCGTACAGAAAAGTATCTGGCCGGGGAGATTTCTGATGAAGAGTGGGAGGGTGATCCAGGGCTCGAACCAGTGATGTATAATTGGTTTAAAGAACTAAACATAATACGATGATGAAAATAACAATTTGTGGATCCATGAAATTTAATGACAAGTTCCTTGAACTAAAGAGCGAGCTGGAAGCTGTTGGCCACGAAGTCCTCATGCCGGTGGCCGTGAGCGGTCTAGATTATTGGGAGGATGATGGTACGAAACGTATTGAGGCGAAGAAGGGTCTCGGACTCGTCGGGAAACATTTAGACAAAATTACCGAATCTGAAGCTATTCTGGTGGCAAATTATACTAAGGGAGACATTGAAAACTATATTGGGGCCAATACTTTTCTTGAGATGGGTTATGCAAAATATAAAGATAAAAAGATCTTTACTATCAATCCTTTACCTAACCAAAAATATATTGATGATGAGTTGTTATCTTTTGAACCTGTTGTTTTGAATGGAGATATTTCTAAGATTGTATAACCTAAATTAGCATGTCATCAATTGGGGGCTATCTGACTGGCTAAATAAGTTAATTTAAAAAATCCAACTTCTGCATTGACTAATTATTTTATAATTGTATAGTCGGAGGTGTAGCGAGCTCATCCTGAGAGAGCTACAAAACCTTAAGGAGGGTGACCCTATGGGGAGCCTTGTCAGTGAGACACCTTTCTCTGAAGTTTCCGCGACCATGGAGCTCCTTGCCAAGCATGGAGTCGAGAGGGAGGATCTGGTGTTCTTTCGTAGGTACCACAATGGGTTCGCGCCCAGCGTGGCGAATATGATCAAGAGCGGTCGAATGCTGTTCGCCCAGGCCATGGGTCCTAACGAAGAAGCGGGGCTGTCTGCTGTCGCTCAAATAGTGGATCGTCGAATTCTCTACGACATCGCGATGTATCCCGACAGTCTCACTTCTGTAAGGATCGCTGCTGTGGGCAAACTTCCGCAGTCCGAGCTCTACGACGTGGCCCGGATCACCTGGGAAGCAGAAGTTGCAGAAGCGGCAATGCTCCACCTCGATGCCGGATACCTCAGTATGTTGTGGGGGTGCGACTCGATCGGAGCTGGGCTCAATCGAGGTGTGATCCACAGGCGATGGGAGGAGCTAGAAAATCAGCGTCTTCAGAAAGGTCGTCGCTGAGTAGGTTCCATGTAGTCGGTTGTTATCTCAGTCCGGATCCCACATAACACTTGTGGTGATCCGGACTTTTTGTATAAACATATAAGCCTATATCACAGTAGGGCGGGCAACTTGACTTTTACAATTCGACGAGACATAATAAAAAAGTTCCTTTCAATTCATTATTCACATTCATTATTTAATTTAGTTCACAATGCCACACAAATCTAGCGATAAAATAATCGGTATTTGGAAATTTTCCCACAAAGTCAGCCCAGAGACTCTGGCTGAAGTAGCAGAAAAATGGGCAACAGAGGATTCTAGGTACGAACACCTGTATGTCAGACAGGTATCCAAGGATCAGCACGGTATAGGTTTCGAATATCGAGCATACGAAGGGATAGATTCTGAGAATCACAAACAGAGTTACGACGAGTACTTCGAAAAAACAACAGACAAACTTAAGAGAGAATTCGGTAATGATTTGGCTGGTTGGGACATCTCTTCCAGCTCATACGTTATCAAGTAGTAGTTTAAATAATTGAAAGGAATCAAAATACCCCGCAAGGGGTATTTTGTTTTGGTTGTTTTATTTGCTACAGCATTCATTTCCTAGCAATAAAATAAATTTGACTCAGTGGCATATTCGTGATTTTATTGCGAAAGAAGTATAAACCCACCGCGACGAGGTGTCGGATGCCGGACAGTAAGCAGGACATCAAGACGTTCGTGAATCATAGCGGGACGTGGTCGCACGACGGTCCCTTCTCGGTGGAGCTCACCCCAGATGCAAACAAGCTCATCGCTCCACCCGGAGCACGGATCGAGGGAGACACCCTCCACTTCCGTAGTGGGCGAGTGAGTCAGTCCGTTGGTGGTATCCAATTCTTCTCAAGCGGGAAGCACTTCTACTGGGGGTACAAGTTCCTCAAGGTCATCCGGGACGGGGCCGGCAACCTCCTTTGGGTGAACGATAATTACCGGTGACCTCGATTCGAAGTGTCTAAGCCGATCCTAACAGATCGGCTTTCTTGTATATAAATCCAACGGATATTCATGAGATGTGAGTAATTGACAATGTATCTTAAGCATGTTATTTTTTTGAATAGACGTAGTTATCTTGATACAACACCACTTCACCCGAGGACCGCTCCATGCTTTCCGTATTGGTCGTTCTCCTGTTTGGTTGGCTCGTCTCTGCGGTGGCCGTCAAGCAGGCCAGCTACATCCTCATCCACGGTTCGATCTTCGAATCGCTGAGGAACTGGATCGAAGATGGCATGCACAGAGAGTGGTTCGGGTTCGAAAAGCTCAGAGAGCTTTTCACCTGCCAACTCTGCATGACCACGCAGGTGAGCATCTGGTTGGTGGCGATACCGCTCCTACTCTCGGGGAGGGTCCCAGCTGTCGGATTCGTCGAGACTGTCGCCGGTTTCGCCGTGACGGTTTTCGCGGTCTCTGGACTTGCGATCTGGTTCTGGAATCTGTCCGAGTCCGGGCCCAAGAGGCTCGAGGCTGATCGTAAACGCTACGACCAGATCATCATCTCGCTACGTAAGGAGATCTCCTCTGGCGCCCCGCCCGAGCAGACATCGGCCCCGTCGAGTTACATGGATCGAGAGATGTTCGGTCGTTTGCTCGACCACATCGAATCAGCATGCAAGGGGCATGGGTGTGGCTATAGCCGAAGGGATTGCCGACGCGAAGAAGCACGCCAATTCACTGTCAACCAGATGCGCTTGGGCATGCTCGCTCAACGCTTCGGAGTTGAAGTGCTTCTCGGCGCCCTCGACGAGACGCTCCCGGAGTACTTCAGGTTGAGGTGGCGCAACAAGAGCAGTTCGTCCCACCTGAATTCATTCAGGGATAAGGTCTTCGCCAGACTCACCGCGATCACCACCCCATAACAAGCCGATCCTAACCGATCGGCTTTCTTGTATGGAAATTTAAACACGCTAGTGCTAGTGTGTTTATGTGAAATTTGACCCCAACCTATTCATTAAGACGACCTGCACTAGCCTACAGGAGTTCAAGGGGGGAACAGTTTTGGTGACTGTTTCTGGTGGTGTGGACTCTTCCACTTCAGCAGCCCTAATTCAAGAGGCGGGGATAGATAGTAAATTAGTTTTTATCGATACAGGATTTTTAAGAACTAATGAAGCTGAATCAGTAAAAAGATATTTTGGAAGCAAGTTAATCGTCCTTAATAAAAGTAAGCTCTTCTATAAGGCACTTAAAAATTGTCATAATTCTGAAGAAAAAAGAGAAGTATTCAGACATCTATATTTTAAGATCATTAAGGAGTACGTGTTGAAAAATAATATTCCTGCGATTGTTCAGGGCACACAATTTCATAAAACAAGCACCAAGCGCTATCACAACTCGCCAACGAAAGATTTTTTAACTCTTCCAATAAAAGTTATAGAACCAGTGAGGGGATTATCCAAACCTCAGATAAGGCTCTTAGCAAAGAAGTTAGGACTGCCTGATGAAGTAGTGAACAGACGCCCCTTCCCGGGTCCGGGTTTACTTATAAGGTTCGGTGGTAATTACACTCCTAGAAAATTAGACTTAATTAGAAAAGCTACGGGTATTATCGATAAGTTGATAGAAAAAGATAAAAATAAATACAAAAGATGCTACCAGATATTTCCTTATATTTGTGAGGAGCTGGCCCCATATGTAAACAAAGAATCCAGAGGGGCAAAAGGACACATCGTATTGATTAGAGCCTTAGAAGCAAAAGATTTAGATGGGGAAATTATTTACACACCTTTTATACTACCTGGGTCTACACAAGAGGAAATTGTAGGTTTACTGATGAAGATAGATGGTATAAGTAGGGTGTGTTTCGACATGACGCCTAAACTTGGTTCAGGTAAAAAAGTAAAACCCGGTGGTACCATTGAATATGCATAGCTCTTCAAACGTTTTATGGTTATTTCAAGTGATATACAAGAAAAGTTTATACAATGGGCCAAAACAACTCTTGGGAGTGAAATTGTTGTGTTGAAAGAACCCCACGGCTATGAGGGTGTTGTTTATGAATTAAAGACAAATACCGAAAATTATTTTTTAAAAATGGGTTCAGGTTTTGCAAGAGAACGAGCTCGTCTTGGCTGGTTTCAAGATAAGGTACCTGTTCCTAAGGTTGTTGATTTTTTAATTGAAGGAGACAAGGAGGCCATGATTCTCACCGCTGTTAAAGGAAAGAATCTAAAGGTTTATAGTCAAGAGTGGTCAGTAGAAAAAATGACAGATAAATTAGCTGACGTTCTTCACCAGTTTCATTCAGTCAGCACGATTGGTTGGCCGTTCGATGCGCCTGATGCGGGTAAGGTACTTGTCCATGGAGATGCTTGCCTGCCCAACTTTATTTTTTCAGAGGACTCATTCTCTGGCTATATAGATGTGGGGGATTCCAGGATTTCTAGTCCGGAAGCAGATCTGGCTGCTACGATATGGAGTCTGCAGTTTAATATGGGCAAGGGTCATGGGGTAATGTTATTGCAGAAATACGGATGGGATAAGGCTACAGATGAAGAGGCTGAGAGACTTCGACAAGAATACATCAGATATCAAGGTACCCGCGGATTTTCTCTTGGTCACTTGGGCCCGCAGTAGTAGCCTGGGATCATCACAGATGGTTGTAGGGGTGGTTTAAATTATCAATATTCAATATGCTAAAATTTAAAACATGCAAAAGATAATTTCACATTTGTGGTTTGATAAGGAAGCGAAGGAGGCGGCGGAATTCTATGTTTCCATTTTCCCTGATTCAAAGATAACTAACCTCACTCAGATCAAAGATACTCCGTCAGGGGATTGTGATATCGTTTCTTTTGATGTCCTCGGCACACCGTTCCAGTCGATCAGTGCGGGTCCATACTTTAAACTCAACCCATCCATATCTCTGATGGTGAACTTCGATCCGTCCAAGGATCCTGATGCAATAAAACATATTGATGAAGCGTGGGAGAAACTCTCCGAAGGGGGCAAGGTACTCATGCCTTTGGATGCGTATCCGTTTAGTAAACGATACAGTTGGATACAAGACAGGTTTGGGCTCTCTTGGCAGTTGATCCTCACTGATCCAAATGGGGAAGAACGTCCACGCATCATCCCATCCCTCCTATTCGTCGGAGAGGTGTGCGGTAAGGCAGAAGAAGCTTCTGACTTTTACCTTTCTATTTTCAAAGATTCAAAACGAGGAATCATCGCTCGATACCCAGCGGGGATGGAGCCGGACAAGGAGGGGAGCCTCATGTTTACTGATTTCAAATTATCCAGTCAGTGGCTCGTGGCCATGGATAGTGCACAGAAACACGAATTCGCATTCAATGAAGCTTTTTCATTCATTGTACCTTGTGATACTCAAGAAGAGATCGACTATTATTGGGAGAAATTGTCCGCCGTTCCAGAGTCAGAACAGTGTGGTTGGCTCAAAGATAAATACGGAGTGTCCTGGCAGATTGTCCCCACGATGATGAATGAGGTGATGGCAAGCGGAGATAAGGACAAGATCGGTCGCATGACCCAAGCCTTCCTCAAGATGAAAAAGTTCGACATCGCCACCTTGAAAAAGGCCTGCGAGTAATCTTGACATAATAACCAAAAGATGATACTGTACTGAGTGGAATTTCCAACCCCGTACCGTCCACTACCACCCCGAGGCATGCGACATGAGTGTTCGCAAATCAGCCCGAGGCAGTCCGCCTCGGCAGGGCGGGGCGACTCAGCCCGTGGCCAAGAAGGAGAAGTGGTACATCGCTCGCAAGATCGTCAGACAAGGTGACAGTCAGAAGGCTCTTGAGAGTCTCGGTCTCAAGGTCACTGACATCGGCGATGACCTCTTCTACGAGGTCGAGGTGCCCGAAGGCTGGACCAAGTCGACCGAAGGTCTCTGGACAACCGTCTGTGATGCCTCCGGCGCCAAGCGGATCACCCAGTTCTACAAGTCAGCGTCCTACGACTGCGAGGCGCATTTGACGGGGATCAAGTAACGCACGAGCCACCAAGGAGAGGGGTCACCCGACCTCTTGGGTGGCTCTTCTTATTTATAAAAATCAAGAACAATTTTATTTCAGGTTTGACATCTGTTGGTTTTAATATATAAACACTGCAGGCTGAACACTACTCTCATCACCCCGATCACACGGAGAAGCCCCGATGCTACAGACCCCGAAGTTCCTGACGAAGGAGATCGCCGAGGAAGCGGTTCGGTCCGCCCTGCTCGTCCTCAACAGCCTGACCCTGGCCAAGCCCAAACGGCCCCAGCTCCACATCATCGTCATCGTGCAAGCCCGCTCGATGGATGATTCTGTGCGACTCCACTCACATGTGCTTCTGGAACACAGCACTTGTCCCACGGAGGAGTTCGAGTATCCCTTCCACGAGATTGCCGAGAGTAAGGCATGGCAACTCTGGGAGGGTCGGAGCAATGGTGGCACTGACATCCTACCCCATCTCCTTTTCCCCGGAGACTCGCCTTACTGGGGCGGGGTCAGTCGCGATGCTATCGTCGTGGCCTGCTCGGGTATCGAGCCCTGGCTCGACAGGATGATCGCAGGCATCGTCGCCGACACCATGATCGCCCTCGCCTATGACGCGTGGATGACGAGCGAAGACAAGAAGGAGGGGGTGAACCACCTCACCTGACCCACCACCCGACCACGGGTGGTTCTTATTTGTGCTAAAATAAGAGTATGAAAAAAATAATAATTGCACTGATTGTAATCGTTCTTGGGGTGCTCATTATTCGTTATTTTACTAGCGATTCCGTAAAACAAAGTGGAGACCAAACTGCGACCACTACGACTACAACCACCGGAGATCAAACCAGCACAACACCAGGCGTGGTAAAGAAAGCAGGGGAGACAGTGATAGGAAAATCAGTTCAAGGGAACGACATAACCGCTTATCACTTCGGTAAGGGTACAAAAGAAATTCTATTTATCGGTGGTATCCACGGAGGATATTCTTGGAACACTTCTCTGGTTGCCTATGAGGCGATGGATTATTTCAAAGCTACTCCAGATATCATCCCAGCCAATGTTCGAGTGACAGTCATCCCAGTATTGAACCCAGACGGTTTGAAAAAAGTGATGGGTAAGACAGGTCGTGTCGCCTCTGCAGATGCACCAGCCACATTGAACGACACAGTCCCAGGCAGATTCAATGCAAACGATGTGGATTTGAACAGGAACTTCGACTGTGATTGGCAGACCACTGGCACATGGCAGTCCAAGACAGTGAGCGGAGGTGCCAAAGCTTTCTCTGAACCAGAGAGTAGAGCGATCAAGACTTATGTAGAAGCAAACAAACTAACGGCAGTAGTTACTTGGTACAGTTCAGCTGGCGGTGTGTATGCATCGAGCTGTCACAACGGAGTCTCCAAAGAGACAGATGCGATCACTAAAGAATATGCGAGTGGCTCAGGTTATCCAGCATATCAGAGCTTCGACTTCTATGAGATCACCGGGGATATGGTGAATTGGTTTGCCAAGATGAAGATCCCAGCTATCAGCGTCCTCCTCACTAATCACACAGACACAGAGTGGATCAAGAATAAAAACGGTATCAACTCACTACTAGAATACTACGCAGATTAATGCAACCCAGTTTGCATAAGCCAGCACTCGTCCTTGTATCGATCGTCATCCTGGTCGTCGGTTTGCTTTGGGTGTTGGGTGTGTGGGGCAGGGACAAACTCCCCGAACCAGTCATCAACGAAGAGAGTATGGTGACGTACGAGATAATAGGTAGGTCCCTCGAAGGTCGAAAGATAGAAAGCTATACATATGGGGATGGGGCTAAGCACATCCTGTTTGTTGGAGGTATGCATGGTGGCTACGAATGGAACAGTGTTTTGCTCGCATACAAATTCATCGATCATTTGGATTTGAACAGAGATTTTCTGTCTACTGACATGAAGGTGAGCATTATCCCCACAGCGAATCCAGACGGATTATATAAAGTAGTGGGGAGGGAGGGGCGATTCATCCCTGCGAATGTTTCTACGAACAAAGTAGTTTTGTCTGCTGGGCGGTTCAATGCAAGACAGGTCGACCTGAACAGAAACTTTGCCTGTAAGTGGAAACCAGAGAGTACCTGGAAGTCGCAGAAGGTGAGTGCTGGCACAAAGGCCTTTTCTGAACCAGAGGCGGTGGCTATCAGAGATTTTGTTCTAAAGAATAAACCAGATGCAGTCGTGTTTTGGCACAGCCAATCAAACGCAGTGTATGCATCAGAATGTGAGGAGGGTGTATTGCCAGCCACACTCGACATCATGAACGCATACGCAAAGGCTTCTGGTTATAATCCGATAAAATCCTTTGATGCGTATGAGATCACCGGAGATGCAGAAGGGTGGCTCGCTTCGATCGGCATTCCTGCGATTACTGTAGAATTACGTACACATGAGACTATCGAATTCGACCAAAACCTCGCGGGCATCAAAGCCATATTGAATTATTACAGTAAGATATAATATCTTTATGCAAAAATCACATCATTCAATCTTTACTAATGCTCCAAGGGAGAAAGTCTGGGACACCATGCTCCAGGATGCGACCTATAGAGAATGGACCAAACCTTTCCACGAGGGTTCGTATTATGTGGGTGACTGGAGTGAGGGATCCAAAATATTATTCCTTGGTCCTGGTCCAGATGGAGGTAAAGAGGGTGGTATGGTTGCCATGGTCAGAGAGAACAAACCCCATGAGTTTATATCTATAGAGCACATAGGTATGGTGAGTGATGGGGTAGAAGATACGACGAGTGATGAGGTAAAGAAATGGACACCCGCATTTGAAAACTATACCTTCACTGATAAGGATGGGGGTACTGAAGTCTTAGTGGATGTAGATATAAATGACGAATACAAAGAGATGTTCGATGTCATCTGGCCCAAAGCTTTACAGGTATTAAAAGAGTTATCAGAAAAATAATATATGCAAAATAAAAAAATTGCTTCAGTCTTGGCCGTAGTCGCAGTCTTGGTTGGTGGTTTCTACGCTCTGAATGGATATATTTATAAAGAAAAACAAGCAGACTTCGTCGTTGGGGACACAGTGGCTAAATCTGGCAAAGTGCTCTCTGTGAATATGGATCAAGCAGCGTTTGATGGACCATACCTATTAACCCTTGAATCAGCGGATGAGAGTCTCTATACCATCGCACTACCATCGATGGGGTTATCATTTTGTCCTGCATATAAAAACAAAAATATCGGCGATGTTTCTCTGATCAAAATTGGAGAGATGATAGAAGTGAACGGTACTCTCGGTGGAGATGGTTCGATAGTGCCTTGTGAATCGCCAGACCACTATTTGCGCACTAAACCGATAGTAGTAGAGGATTTTGAAGGAGAGGCTGACCCTTCTCGCATGACCCTTACCATGAAGACTTGGAACTGGATCTCAGCACTATACAATGATGAACGGGCGGTAAAACCAAAACAAGCAGGCAAGTTCACTTTGACTTTCAAAAATGACGGGACGTTTTCTGCCACAACAGACTGTAACGGTGTGGGTGGTAAATATACAACTAAACCAGGCTCACAGATTGCATTCAGTGAGATGATGTCAACCAAAATGTATTGTGAAGGATCGGACGAAGTAGAATTTAATCAGCTCCTAACCAACACCTCCGGGTATCATTTTACTTCTAAGGGTGAACTCATCCTAGACCTGAAATACGACAGCGGTTCAGTCGTATTTAGATAGATTTTTCTGTTTGATTTTTTATTGGATTTCCTTAGTATTGTCGTCAGGCACTCGCACACCATCACATCCACACACGGAGCCACCAGATGTCTGGCACAGGACAGTACCCCACGGATGTCACGAATCTCCGCCTTCTTCATCAGGGCAAGACGAGGGACACGTTCGCCATCCCCCAGACCCTTTTGGGCCCAGGGTCGACTGGTGATCACCGCCTGATCGTCGCCACAAGGCGGCTCTCGACGCACAACATCGTTCACGAGAGTGAGATTCCACGCAAGGACGAGGTACTGACGGCGCTCACCATCTACTGGCTCACCATGGCCTTGGAGGGGACGAACATTCGTCATCATCTTCGTGCCTGGGGAACGGGTATCTACGGATTCTTGCCGGGGACGAGGTCCGAGTACCCCAAGAATCTCCATCTCCGAGCGATCGTCGTGGAGACGTTAGACATGATCCCGGTGGAGTTCATTTACCGGGCATACTTGGCCGGCAGTTTGTACGACAAGTACCACGCACTTGGTGTCGCCAACCCGTATGGCGTGGAGATCCATCCCTCCATGCGGCTGATGTCCTCGTTCTCCATGCCGATCTTTACTCCGACAGACAAGTCGGAGACGGACGAGCCTCTCCTCGCGCACACCATCAAGGAGAAGTACCCGGAGGCATCTCGTGTCTCGCGAAGGGTCTTCAACCACGCTCGAGACTATCTGCACATGGCCGGCCTCGAGCTCGTGGATTCGAAGTTCGAACTCGGCCTAGACCGCGAAGGGCGCATCACTCTCGCTGATGAGGTGGTGACCCCGGATAGCAGTCGTTTCTGCGACCCGTCACTCATCGAGGTGGGCAAGGAACCTGCCTGGGTAGACAAGCAGGTTGCAAGGAACGAAGCTTCGCGGATCTGGGGTAAGGGTAAGAAGGTTCCGCTCAGCTTCACTCCAGAAGTGGTAAGGAACCTCTCGGAAACCTACCTCGATGTCTTCAAGCGGATCACGGGGTTCAGTCTCGATGCGTTCCAGGGCGAGTTCATGAACAGGATCTGATGTGTAGTTGTTTCAGGGGCCACCTCCCATAGGTGGCCTTTCTTGTTATAATAAATATATGAAAAAAGAAAAAACAATTTTTTGGATCGCTACTATTATCATCTTTATATTTGAAGGAGTGATTCCTGCCCTAACCTCCAGGAGTGAGATGTCGATCCAAGGGATAACAAGTTTGGGTTATCCAGTATATTTTGTAACCCTACTAACAGTCTTCAAGGTCATGGGTGCGATCGCGCTGGTGGTGCCTGTGGTTCCTAGAAGGATCAAAGAATGGGCTTATGCAGGATTCGGGTTCGATTTTATTTTTGCATTCCTCAGTCTCTGGATTGTGACCGGATTTAATGCGACCCTACTCATCCCACTTGTTGCTCTGGCTATCCTCGCTGTCTCTTACAAGTATTACAACAGACTAAATCAGTCTAATTAAAAGGAGTATAATCAGACCATGAATATTTTTGAGGAGTTGAGGATGCTTGATTTGCCGAAGGGGGAGTACGTAGTGATCGGCAGTGGGATTATGGGCGCTCTGGGGATCAGGAAAGTTACCGATTTAGATTTTATAGTCACTCCGCAAGTTTTTGACCGCCTCCGCAGTGAAGGTTGGGAGTATTGTGAGATAGAGATAGAAGGCAGGATACGTCAAAAGCTAGTCAAGGGATCGATGGAAGCCTTCAAAGATTTTTGGTACAACGGAGAAGACAGGGATACCGTACAGATGATCAGAGACGCAGAGATGATCGAGGATTATCCGTTCATGTCCTTGGATGACCTGCTCAAGTTCAAGAAATCTCTGGACAGACCAAAGGACCATGAGGATATTAAGCTCATCGAAGAGTATCTCTCGAATAATAAATAATGAAGAAAATATACTTAGAGATATTGTTTAGTGCTCTGTTTGTGGCTCTATCGACTATCTTTATCTACGGACGTTTGATCGGGTTTGATGTTTTTTGGAATTCTCAGTTTCTGTGGAGTGTCATACTGTCTATCGGTTGGGTTGTTGTCGCTCTGGGTTATTATCACCAGGGGTGGTTAGTGCACACTAGCCGTAGTGCGGATCATGTTTCTGTTGTACTACCCACTGCTGTGTTTATCGTCCAATGTATTTTGTTTATCAAGGGGATTTATTATGGAGACTGGTCGCTCATCATCGGTGCGGTTATGGTGAATTCTGGTGTAGTGTTCAGTCTTTATCAGATAGTTCGCGCTAAGCACATAAGACAATAAACATTTCTTTGATATAATTTTAGTATTAGAAATCAGATAAATAATATGGCTAAAGGAAATAATTCTCACCGCAAAGAAAAAAAGAAACCAAAGAAGGATAAGAAGTAGTTTCTACTACACATAGAAAGTACTCTCGATTTGTGGTACTCTTTTGCCCATGTCGAGAGATGAGACAATCCTCCGATTCGAAGACGTAAGCTTTGAATACGAACAAAACAAACCCATCCTAGATGGGGTTGTTTTCTCTGTGCGTAGGAATTCGAAGATCACCATCATGGGTCAGAATGGTGGTGGCAAAAGCACCATCTTTGGCCTTATCACCAAGAAGAATAAACCCGAAGAAGGTAATGTGTTTATCTCAAACAATGTCACCATAGCTATCGCCAGACAGGTTATCCCTAGGGATGAACTTGACCTCACTGTCCGGGATTTCTTTATCAAGGCTTTCGATGATTCAGTCAAAGCGGGGTTAAGGAAGAGCACAGGCAAAATGCACGACATAGATCCAAAGATCGATGATGTCTTAGAAGTAGTGAATTTGAAAGGTCATGAGAAGATGCATGACCGAATTATGAAGACCTTTTCTGGCGGACAGCAAGCCCGTTTACTTCTGGCTTCTGCGCTTATTCAAGACCCCGATCTATTGCTCCTTGATGAACCGACGAACAATCTGGACAAAGCGGGGATAGAGCACCTCACAGAATTTCTAAAGGCTTATACCAAAACAGTGATGGTCATCTCCCACGACGCAGATTTCCTCAATGCATTTACTGATGGTGTTTTGTATCTAGATGTTTTTACCAAGAAGGTAGAACAGTATGTGGGTAACTATTTCGACGTTGTAGAACAAATCCGAGTAAAGGTAGAAAAAGATGAACGCAAAAATGCCTTACTTGCCAAAGAGATTCAAGAGAATAAAGATAAGGCGAATTTTTTTGCGAACAAAGGAGGACAGATGCGCCTCGTCGCTCGGCGCATGAGGGACAAAGCCGAAGAGCTCGAAGAGAGCAAGGTGGACACTAGGAGAGAAGACAAGACCATCCGTCCGTTTGTGATCCCTGCCCAGGCGGGCCACATCGGTAATATACTCACTATCACAGATTTTGAAACTTTGAATCCAAAGACCCATAAACCACAAAAAAGAAAAACCAACATTGTCTTACGACAGAAACAACATCTATTACTCAAGGGTCCAAATGGGATAGGCAAGAGCACTTTACTCGAGTCCATAGCCAAGGGCACTGCCAGTGGCTCTACTATTATGAATGGTACCTCCGTTGGATATTATAGACAGGATTTTTCTACACTTAACTTCGAAGATACTGTACGCGATTCACTCATGGGGGTAATGAAAGAAAAAATAGAAGAAAACATGCGGTCCACTGCAGCTGGTTTCCTCATCACTGGTGATCTAATAAAATCTAAAATCGGCAGTTTGTCTGAGGGTCAAAAGGGATTGGTCGCATTCGCTCGTCTTGTTCTACAAAAGCCGGGGTTACTCATACTCGACGAACCTACAAACCATATTAACTTCCGTCACTTGCCAATCATCGCAGAAGCCCTGAACAAATACGAAGGAGCGATGGTCCTTGTGAGCCACGTACCGGATTTTGTAGCCAAAATCCGTATAGATGAAACTCTGGATTTAGAGAAATAGAATTTGGTTTATTCAACAGAGTCCCCAGCGACGAAGCCGGTGGTCCAACATAGCTGTAGACTGTACCCGCCACTTGGGCGATCTATGTTCAATATATCTCCAATCAAATAAAGATTTTGGTATAGCCTTGAACGCATTGTCTTGAAGTCTACTTCATCTAAAACTACGCCCCCGCTTGATATGACCGCCTTATCTATCCCCAGGAGTTTGTCTACCTGTATAGGTATGCTTTTTAATAAGTTTACTAGCGTGAGGCGCTCTTCGCGTTTGATGCTGTGGCATTTTGTTTCTGGTTTTATTTTCGAGAGTTCGACCAAGACCGGTACGATAGCAGAAGGGACCAGGTCAGAAAGTGCATTTTTGAAATCTTTTTTGTCATGTTTCTTAAATAATTCTTGGAGCTTGTCATTCAGGGTTGAATAGTCTTCTTTGGGTAGTAAATCAAGGGACAGAAAAACTTCTCCGTATTTGAGTAGCTCACCTATATCTTTGCTCATGTTTAATATAGTTGGACCACTCAAGCCGAGGTGAGTGAATAGTACTTTACCCTTGGTTACACCCTGCTTCTCATTGTTTTGAAGTAGAGTTATCTTTATATCAGAGATACTTTTACCCGAGAGTTTTTTAACCCATTTGTCTTTGGTTGATATGGGCACTAAAGATGGGGTTGGTTCTATGACTGCATGACCCAAATCGCTGAGCCACTTGTATCCATCTCCAGTTGAACCGGTTTCTGGCCTGGAGATGCCCCCAGTGGCGAGGATAAATGATCGTCCCAAGATTATCTTTTTATTCTTGAGCTTTACACCAATTAGGTTTTCTTTTTCTTTTATAAAATTAGATACGGGGGAGTCTGATGACACCGTGACCCCACCTTCCTCCATGTACTGCACCAGCACGTCAAATACAGATTGTGCTTTGTTTGATGTGGGGAATGTCCGTAGTTCGTTCTCTACCTTTGTTTGCATACCTCTCTCGTGGAAAAAATCCAAAGTTTCCTTGACTGACCACTTTGCAAATGCAGAGAAAAGAAACTTGTCATTGTCCTTGAATTTTTCTAGGAGTTTGCGGTTGTCGAATTCAGAGTTGGTCACATTGCACCTGCCCCCACCGGTGATCAAGAGTTTTTTGCCCAGAGTGCTGTTCTTTTCAAGCAAAATGACTTTTAAACCTCTTGCACCAGCTCTCCCAGCGGCCATCATGCCGGCCGGACCGCCACCTATGACCACTACATCCCATACCGTCTTTTCGTTCATAGGGTCATCCTAGCAGAAAACCAGAGCAGGCTCTATAATATTCATATATTCGGATTTGATTTTATAAAATAATTATCACCATGAAGCACATAAAAATATTCCTTTCCTTTGGTTTACTTGGACTGATCTTGTCTCTCACACTCCCACCACAAAATGGAGTTGTCGCTTCTACTAAATGTGATTTCTCCAGAGATTTAGAGCTCGGTGTCGAAGGTGAAGATGTCAGATGTCTTCAGAAATACTTGAACGAAGCCGGATTCACTATCTCCACTAGCGGAGTTGGTTCACCGGGCAAAGAAACCAACCAATACAAAGACCTAACCAAGAAAGCCATATCTGCATGGCAAGCAGCGAATGGTCTACCAGTCACGGGTTATTTCGGACCAGCATCAAAGAAAAAGTATTCGGAGGTACACGGCGGTTCATCTGGGACCTCACAAATAAAATCCAATTCTGACTTGGCATCAAAGCAGGCAGAGTTAACAGCTCTCATGAATAAGTTGAAGGGCCTTCAAAATCTACAAGCTGACAAGCCGACAACTAAAACAGAAAGTACAACGATCAAAAGCACCACTTCAACTGTCGTATCAAACAAATCATCGAGCGATTCTATAAGGAAGGCTATAGAGGGCATAAAAGATGCTGAAAAGCAGATCAAAAAAGCAGTTAAAGATGGTACCAGTATTGGTAGTGCCCAGGGCGACATAAACGATGCCAAGGAAGATTTATTCGATGCGGTACTCGCATACTTTGATGGAGACTATAAAGAAGCTCAAGAATTTGGAGATAGGGCACTAGACAATTCACTTGATGCATTTGAGGAGGCTGGAGGAGAGACACAAGAGGATGAGGTCGAAGAGCTTATAGACGAAGTAGAGATCAAACTGGATAAAGCTGAAGACACCATAAACAAAGCTGATGACGATGGTAAAAACGTAAACAAAGCCGAAGATCTGCTTGATGATGCGAGAGAGGCTTTGGATCAGGCTGGGGACAAGCTAGACGATGAGGAATATGAAGATGCAGAGAAACTCGCAGAAAAGGCAGAGGACCTCGCAGATGATGCAGTGGATGCCATAGACGAAGATGAGGATGATAAAGAAAATGCCAAAGATGCCATAGACGATGCCAAGAAGGCTATAAATAAGGCCAAAGATGAGATAGATGAAGCAGATGATGATGGTGAGGATGTAGATGATGCAGAGGATCTCTTGGAGAAGGCTGAGGACAAGCTCGATAAGGCAGAAGAAGAGTACGATGATGAAAACTATGACGAAGCTAGGGATCTGGCACAGGACGCTGAGGACTTGGCGGATGATTCTGAGAAGTCACTCTAGTAAGAATGGGTCTATACTCTGGTATAATTGAAAGTGACCAAATTAAATAATAAAAATATGCCCAAAGCTAAAGTTAAATCGAAAGCAAAACCAAAATCAAAAGTTGTAGTCAAAACAAAGCCAAAGGCAAAAGCGAAATCCAAACCAAAAGCGGGTTCCGCATTTATGAAGCCCCTCAAAGTAAGTACTGACCTCGCGCTAGTAGTCGGCAAAGGGCCCATGCCTAGAACAGAAGTAGTGAAGAAACTTTGGGTTTATATCAAGAAGCACAACCTTCAAGATTCAAAAAACAAAAGAAACATCAATGCAGATGAAAATTTGAAGAAGATTTTCGCCGGCAAGAAAACAGTGAGTATGTTTGACATGACCAAGCTTGTTTCTAAACACCTCTCTTAGCATACAAATCAAATAGTGGGTGTATAATGAGTATATGAATACTCAAATACAAGCCTTGTTAGACAAAGAAAATGTTGGTGTTTTAAGCGTACTCTTACCAGACGGAAGTCCACATGTATCCGCGATGCATTATTCTTATTCTGCAGAACCATTTAGGATTTTTGTACAGACTGCACTACCGACAAACAAAACTTGGCATTTCGAGAGAGATGGGGATACAGTCAAAGGCGCTTTTGTTGTCGGGTTGAGTGAAAATGACTGGGTAACTCTGCAGGTTCGTGGAGATGTTAGTTTGGTCAGAGATCCAGCTAGGTTAGAAGAGATCACCAAGATCCATTATGCCAAATTCCCTCACGCAGAAGAGTACAGAGACTCAGGTAATGTTTTTTTGGAGATAGTACCTAATTGGTCCAGATACTCTGACTTTAAAACAAAACCAAAAACCGTTATTCGTCATATAGGAGAGTAATATGTCTTACACTACCAACATTCAGAAGAGGGCTGGAGAGAATACAAACTTCAGACAGGTCCTTTTTACTGGAGGCAAGAGCCAGTTGGTGGTGATGGATATCCCCAGTGGAGGCGAGATAGGTGAAGAAATACACGAACACGTAGAACAGACCTTATTTTTTTGGAGTGGTACAGGTAAGGCAGTGATGGATGGTGTAGAGAGTACTATCAACCCAGGTGATGTCTTTGTTGTGACTCCAGGCACTAAACATAATTTTATAAACACAGGTGCAGAATCTCTAAAGGTGTTCACTGTTTATGCTCCAGCTAACCATATAGACAAGAGGATTCATGTGACCAAGGAAGATGCGGACAAAGATTTTGAGGATGAAGCCTTTGGAGAATCAATCAGATGATCGCTTCATTTCTCAGCTTAATAGAGAGTCTGTTCACGGCGTATGGTGCGGTAGGAGTGTTCCTCGCATCGATTATCGAAGAGGTGATAGCTCCCATACCTTCTTCTTTTGTGATCATGGGAGCGGCGTATTCCTTTTTTAGTGACATTGCATTTAGTGTGGGTACCTTTGGTCGATTGATTTATATGGTTATCATCCCAGCAGCACTTGGTGTAACCGTCGGATCTTTTTTTGTTTATGGTTTAACTTATGCATTTGGTAAACCTTTTATAGAGAAGTTTGGTAAATACCTTGGTGTTTCCTGGACTGCAGTTGAAGCAGCTCAAGCTAAATTCACTGCAGGGTATACGGATGAGTTAATTCTATTTGGGATACGTGCTGTGCCTATCATCCCCAGTGTAGTAGTAAATGCACTTTGTGGGATTATCCGACTACCCATAAAGCCATACATCATCTACACGTTTTTGGGCACATTAGTTCGAGCATCTATACTCGGACTCCTTGGCTGGCAGGTCGGTGCAGTATATAAAACTTGGGCCGAACAGATTCAGAAAGCTGAAGGATATATCGCTTCTGGATTGATCGTGGTTGTTTTGATTTATGTAGTTATTCGTCTTATTAAACACAAAAAATATGAAAGGCTTTATTGATTTTATTCGAGAGCAGGGAGTAGTGGGACTCGCTGTCGGATTTATCCTCGGCGGTGCGGTGTCCAAGTTGGTATCAGCCATAGTGACAGACATTGTTAATCCGCTCCTAGGCCTTGCTCTGGGTTCTGTAGCCGGACTCAAAGAAGCTTATTTTGCCGTAGGGACAGCAAAGATTATGTATGGCGATCTCTTGGCTGTGGCTATAGATTTTGTAGTCATTGCTCTCGTAGTTTACTTTGGTGTCAAAGCTCTCAAACTCGACCAACTCGACAAACCAAAGATATAGGCAACACGCTTGACTTTTTGTATATTATGTGCTAGGGTCTCGAAGGAAGTAACAGGGTTCAAACCCTGGCCCCCAGGATTTACTTGGTTGGGTTTGGTCTTTCACACCATGGAGGAACAAGAAGATGATTTGGGTATTCCTGTTCGAGTTGGCCATATGGATCTTCGTGCCACTCATCGTGGCAACGCAGGTCATCATCCCGCTTTGGCGGGGACGGCCGACATTCCCTCTGCTTCGGCGGAGGCCGCAGGTGATCGACAAGATCGATAGGGCTCGAAGTGAGGTCAATGACGCCGAGCTCGAACTCGTCGCACGTCGTACGGAGAAGGAAGCCGAGAAGCTTCGCGGCAAGGTCCGCTAGGGAGCCGCAGGGTAGGATCAGTAGTTCATCCAATCACCCGTAGGAAACCAGGAGATGTTCATGTCCGCTTTTGGGGAAGTTCGTTCGGAGTGGGGGCTTCGCAAGATCGTACTTGCCGTCGCTTCCGGTTTCGGAGTCATCGCGCTCATCGTCTTCGGCAGCATGCTGCTCGAGAACAACGGCGCGAGCGAGATCATGGTGGTGCAGTCGCCGCTCAGCGGTGAGTTCACCGTCTACAAGACCCCCGGTCTCAAGATGCAGGGTGGGGGCACGATCACGCGGTACAAGCTTCGCGATCAGTTCTGGTTCTCTTCCGACCCCAGCAGGGGCAGCGGAGAGGATCAGTCGATCGAGATCCGCTTCAACGACAACGGCAGGGCACGTCTCTCGGGTTCAATCTCATGGGAGATGCCCCTCTCCGACAGCGCCATCATCCAGCTCCATCGGCAGTACGGTAGCGCCGAGGCGATCCAGCACCAGCTCATCAGCACCGTGGTCGGCAAGTCGGTCTTCTTGACCGGTCCGCTCATGTCTTCGACGGAGTCAAACTCCACGAAGCGCAACGATCTACTCTCGCTCATCATCGATCAGATCAATCACGGCGTCTACAAGACCGAAAGCCGTGAGACACGTGTCCAGGACGAGATGACCGGCGTGACCAAGACCGTTCGTATCACAACGCTCGTTCCGAGCACGGTCGCGGCTGATCGCGGGTACGCTCGTCAGGAGGGATCCCCCCTGGATGAGTTCAACATCCGCACCTTCAATCTCGCCATCGACCAGATTCACTACGATTCGACGGTCGAGATGCAGATCAAGCAGCAGCAGACCGCCATCATGCAGGTTCAGACCGCTCTCGCGCAGGCGAAGACCGCCGAACAGGCGGCCATCACTGCGGAGAAGAACGGTCAGGCCGAAGCGGCGAAGGCGCGATGGGAACAGGAAGTGATCAAGGCGAGAGAAGTCACCAGCGCGGAACAGCGTCGTGAAGTCGCTCGTCTCGATGCTGAAGCGGCAGACTTTCGCAAGTTGGCGAACATCCGCGACGGTGAAGGCGAGGCTCGCAAGCGCCAGCTCATCATGAACGCCGACGGCGCACTCAGTATGAAGCTGGAAGCCTTCGTCAAGGTGAACCAGTTCTACGCCACCGCAATCCAGGGATACACAGGCAACTGGGTTCCCTCGATCGTCATGGGTTCGAGTGGTGCGAGCAGTGCACCGGGATCCGGTGCCAACGGCCTCATCGACATGTTGATGGCCAGGACCGCAAGGGATCTGGCGCTCGACTTTCGGGCGGGCCTCGGCAACGATCCAGCGCGACCGCGGGCGGCAACACCAGCCCCCCGCAGTACTCCGTAGTCGTCCTTCCGTGATGTAGGTAGTAAAGAGGTGGTAGCCATTGGCTGCCACCTCTATTTTGTATATACAGATCGATGTTTTGTGCTCTGGTGAGTTATCCACATGGACAGGTGAACCATAGTTCACCTATACTAAATACAGTCAAATAAGAATAAAACCATGAGCACACAAAACGTAGAAAAAATATTGAGAAAGGAGTTAGAGACTTTGAATAACACCATCGACAAGAAGATCCTCAAAGGACTCTCTTATGCCAAAGAGGCGCGGGAACACAAATACCTCTTGGCCAGATTACTTGAGAGGAAGAGAGCTTCCAGATTATCTTTCTTTAGTAAACTATCTTTCGTTCCCACATTCTTTCTATAAGATAGAGATATGAACGAAAGCCACAGGAACAAAATAGTTTCTTTCTATCAGAAAAATAAACGCATGCCCGGATATCAGGAGATCATGGGTTTGGTTGGTTTCAAGTCCAAAAATGCTGTTTATAAACTCATCAACAAACTCGTGGAAGAAGGTGTAGTTAACAAGGATTCAAGGGGCAAACTTACACCGAACAAACTTTTTGGAGAGATACCGATACTCGGTTTAGTTGAAGCGGGGTTTCCAACTTCTACTGACGAAGTTCTCACTGACACATTGTCCATAGATGATTATCTAGTCGAACACAAAGAGGCGAGCTACTTACTCGAAGTAAAGGGGGACTCGATGATTGATGAGGGTATCAAAGAAGGGGACCTCGTACTTGTTGAACGTAAGGGAGAACCGAAAGATGGCGACATCGTAATCGCTGAAGTAGATGGCGGATGGACGATGAAATATTTCCGTAAAAGGGCAGGCAAAATATATCTCGAAGCAGCGAATAAAAACTATAAACCAATTTATCCTAAATACGACTTCAGGGTAGCAGCAATAGTCAAAGGGGTGATTAGGAAGTACTAGAAAAAACTCTGGGGGCTTGACTGTTATTTATATTTATTTGTGGTATAATCAGACTAGATTGACACGAACGTGTCAAACGGATGGTTCTCTGACATTCAATCCAAACAAAGCGGAGGCACAGTTATGCGTACCAAGCTTTCCAGCATTGGGCTGGCGGCTATGATTGCTGCCACCCTAGTCGTCTTCATCGGCTGTGGTGAGGGGACGTCTCCAGTGGAGCCGCCCCCTCCAGTAGAAGTAGTCACCGCGGTGATCGTCAGCCCGACAAGCGGGCAGGTGATCTCTTCGGGTCCGACCGTCCTGTCGGCGACCGCGCGGTCGTCGAAGATCGGTGATATCACCGATCCGTCCAAGTATCTTTGGACGATCGACGGATCTCAAGTGGGGAACGGCATGGCCCTGTCCACGAACCTCACACCCGGTTCACATCAGGTGTGTGTCAGTGTCCAGGGATCGTCTGGGGCAAGTGGTAACACCTGCGTCCCACTGTCGGTCGTTCACGCACAACTCGTCGGGAAGGTGGTCGTCACAGACCTTCTTCAGGGCGAGGTCGTTCCCGTCGGTGTTCGCATCAAGCTTTTCGTCTCTGGGGCAGATACGATTTCAACCAATGTCGCTCCGGACGGAAGCTTCTCTGCGAACGTCTTCGGGTTCCTGAACAAGGACAGCATCAGCTTCATCGTCGATGCGGTGAATACCTCTTCTCGGATTTACCATCCGATGAGGGGGACGTTCGCCAAGGCTCTCGTGGAGAAGCCGGTCATTTTCATCATGACTCCACTTGCAGTCACTATCCCTAACGGCGTTTACGCCGGCAGGGTGGTTGATATGAGGTTGAGCCGAGCGTATGTCGCCGGTGGTGACGCCCTCGGATTCTTCGATCGTCGCCCGTACGATGTTGGTGGTATTCCCATGTACAGGGTCAAGAGCCACAAGGTTCTCCCCGTACCTCTGGTGATCAGAAACGACCTCGGTGATACACCAATCACCGCGAGCGACTCTGTCGCCATGTGGGGATTCGTCACTACGCTCGAAGATCACATCGGTCTGGATCTGTTCAGGCCGGCGATGAAGAGCGAAGAGAACGACACCCTGGGTATCGATGTGTACATGCTGTCGAACTTGGCCAAACCCGCCTTCGGTGGGTCGGACGGCATCCTCTATCCCACGCCCGGTAGCACCAGCTTGGGGAGAGGTCGCGCGACATTCAGAGGACGAGATGTCCTCCTGAATAACGGCGGCGGTGTCTTCAGACACGAACTCATCCACGTCCTTGGCTTCGACCACGGATGTGGGTTCCAAAGCATTCAGAACACCGAATGCAGTGGTGTGAGTATCGACTACACCGGCTTCGTCTCGGGGATCCCGAGTCCGTTCGATGTCGCATACGCCCGACTGATGTATGTGACGGCCGCGCTCGAGGACAAGTACAGCACCCACTTCTCCATCATGGAGAGCCATCAGGGTGAGCGAGAGCTCATGCTGGGACTCCCCAGAGAGATCGTGAGGAGATAGGGAGTTTGGATTGAATTGATAGCCCCCGCGGTACCCATCCGCGTGGAGCATGGCCCCGACACCTGTCGGGGCCTCTTACTTTACAAATAGTCTACTATTTGCTATAATAGTGTCTAAGAATATCTCATTCGTTGTTCGTATCCGAGAGTAACCAACTTTATTAACTCTCTACGGAAGAGGCCAGTCCTAAGACGCGCGAGACCTTCTTCCGAATAATATGTATCAAAAAAGATCTTTTGGGCGTAGCCCAAGTACGAGAGGCCATAGACCATACCAAGGGCGCCCACCGATGAGGAGGAGTGCTGGTGGTTTCCGTGGTCAGAAACTCGACATCAATAGTTTTATAAACAAAGCGGTTATCGTAGAAGAATTCGATCACTTCGTTCCTGAACACGCATTCAGTGACTTTGTCATAGAGGGAAAGCTCAAGAAAAACATCGCAGCCAAAGGTTACGTCGCTCCAACCTCTATCCAAGACAGGACGATACCTCACATCCTTAAGGGCCAAGATGTTGTCGGTATAGCCAATACAGGTACAGGCAAGACAGCAGCATTCCTCATCCCTTTAGTGGACAAGATGATGAAGAATCCAGATGGATCTGTACTCATCGTCGTACCTACAAGAGAGCTCGCTACACAGATAAATGATGAGCTAAAAGGCTTTGCTCCAGGCACAGGACTTTTCTCTGTTGTTTGTGTTGGTGGTACACCAATGGGGAACCAGCTCAAGGAACTCCGATATAAAAACCATTTCATCATTGGCACGCCCGGTAGATTGAAAGACCTCATAGAGAGGCGCGCATTGGATTTATCCAAAACGTCTTCAGTTGTATTAGACGAAGCGGACAGAATGCTCGATATGGGTTTTATGCCCGACATGAAATTCATTATGGCCAAAATGCCAAGTGAAAGACATACACTTTTCTTCTCAGCGACTATGTCCAAAGAGATAGAAAAGTTAATACATGAATTCTTAAACGAGCCAGTATCTATTTCAGTAAAAACTCAAGATACATCAAAAAATGTTGATCAGGATATCGTCCGCATGAGAGCGGGGGAAGACAAAATCCTAGCACTCGAAGAATTACTCAAAAAAGAAGATTTCAACAAGGTACTTATCTTTGGTCGTACTAAACATGGCGTAGAGAGGTTGGCCAAAACACTATCAGTCAGAGGTTTTGCCGCAGACTCTATCCATGGAGACAAGAGCCAGGGCCAGAGACAAAGAGCTCTAAATGCTTTTAAGGAAAACAAACTCAAGATCTTGGTTGCTACTGACGTAGCTGCCAGAGGACTCGACATCCCACTCGTATCTCATGTGATCAATTTTGACATTCCTGCGACGTACGAAGACTACATTCACCGCATTGGCCGTACAGGTAGAGCCGGTGCAGTAGGCAAGGCCCTTACTTTCGTAGAATAACAATGAGGAAAACTCTTCTGACTATTGTTGTTTTGTTTCTGGTTATCTTATTTTGGCTTTTTTTGCGTAAACCAGAAAAAATAGATCTGAATATTAGTCCAGATCAACAAGGAGAGGTCCCTACTACCACCTCAACAGGATTTACCTTGAGTCAGAATTCTATAGTAGTAGATTTGCCCAAAACGAATTCTACAACCACCTCTCCAATCAATCTTTCGGGCAAGGCTCGTGGAAATTGGTTTTTCGAAGCCAGCGCTCCGGTCCAAGTTGTGGATGATAAGGGCAATGTCCTCGGCCAGAGTCATGTAGAAGCGACGGGTGACTGGATGACTACAGAATTCGTGCCCTTTACTGGTAGTGTTGTTTATAAAAATCCAACAGGCACCACGACCAAGGGGTTTGTCGTTTTTTCGAACGACAATCCATCCGGTGATCCAGAGAGAAGTGTTTCAGTCAAAATCCCTATAAATTTCAAGAGATAGACTTAGGTTTATTGTTCTCTACCTCGGTCAGGCTGAAATGGAAGACTGTTCCTCACAGGAACTTTTCTGATTATTTCTAGTATCTCATCATGGTCATCTGTGATCGTGTATAGGGATAGATCCGGTTCGCTGATGGTTTCTCTGGAGAGCAAGGTTTCTTTCAAAAAGTTTTCTACATTTCTCCAATAATCTCCTCCAACGCAGATGATGGGCACACCCTCGATTTTTTTTGTCTGGATGAGAGTCATGATCTCAAAAAATTCGTCCAAGGTACCGAACCCTCCAGGAAAGAAAACAAAAGCTTCTGCAGAGAAAGAGAGCATCACCTTACGCACGAAGAAATAATAGTGATCAACCTGTTTAGTGATGTATTTATTAATCGTCTGTTCGCTAGGGAGTTTGATCGTCACACCGAGTGATGTTCCACCAACTTCGAAGGCACCTCTGTTTGCGGCTTCCATAATCCCTGGACCTCCGCCAGATGCTACTGCGTAGTTGAGTTCTTTGGCTATACGCCCAGCGAGAGTTCGTGCACTTTGATAGTAAGGGTTATCTTCCTTGAATTGATTTGATCCGAAAAAAGTTACTGATTTAGGGTTATCTTCGAGGAACCTGAATCCCTCAACAAATTCTTTGGTTATTTCAGACACTCGGTCTAGGGCTACCTCCTGAACTTCTTTTGGGGTTAGGGTTAGCGTGTTTTTATCTGTATTCATGCGCAATATCATACCATACGGGGATAGCGAACTAGCTACATTTTGTGTGCGAGTTATACTAAAAAGGAATAAAAAATATATGAAACACTTAAATCGAAATCAATGGATCGGTGTCGCCGCTGGCCTGGGCTTTGTTGGGTACCTCTTTTATGGAGGAGCTTTTGTTAATCTTTTTAATCAAAACAATCCATCCATGCAAAACGATTCTATGTCTCTAAAAACGGGTGTACAAGTTAGTGATGTGGTTGTGGGGAATGGAGACGCAGCTCTAGCTGGAGACGTCATAACCGTTCACTATGTTGGTTCACTTACAGACGGCAAGGTCTTTGACAGTTCTCTGGACAGGAAGCAACCCATCACCTTTACTCTCGGTGTTGGACAGGTTATCCGCGGATGGGACGAGGGTGTCGCAGGTATGAGAGTTGGAGGCAGGCGCAAGCTACTCATTGCCCCTGACTATGGTTATGGAGAGAACGGTATCGGCCCAATACCTCCAAGTTCTACCCTTATTTTTGAAGTCGAATTACTAAAGATTGAGAAGCCAGTAGCCAGATAGCATTCATGTATATATGGAGATAGATACAAACAATCTCCACCATGCGTATCTTCTAGAAGGGGAGATCTCTCTCGGTAATAAATATCTAGATTCTCTTTTCTTGCGTCTGGGTATCGATACGGTGCAAAATCCTGATAGGCATGTTTTCAACAGCGGGGTATTCACAGTGGATGAGGCGCGTGGCTTGATTGAACGTGCGCAAAGCAAATCGTTTGGTGAAAGATCCGTCTTTATCATATCTTCACCACACTTGACTAAAGAAGCTCAGAACGCACTACTCAAAACCCTCGAAGAGCCTCAACCGAACAAACACTTTTTTCTTCTTGCTTCTAATCGGGATCTGCTTCTGCCCACGCTTCTCTCTAGGTTGATGATAGTGAGGATGGATAGAGGAGATTATTCTTCGAATCGGTCAGGAAATTTTCTTTCACTAAGTCCGAAAAACAGACTGGCTTTCGCCAAAGAATTTGCAGATAAAGAGGGTGATCTAGGATCTTTTCTGGACTCGCTTTTGGCCGATCTCAAAAAAGAAAATAGAAGTAAGACTGATATAGACAAAGTTTTTAGTGTCCGCAGATTTGCTGATGATACGAGCGTTCAACCCCGCCTCATTTTGGAGCATCTTGCTTTGGTTTTGAAATAAGGATACCCACCTTACGGTGGGCAGTCGCGCCTAGTGTCCTGGTCCATACCGCACTCTCTTGGCTAGGCTCGAGAGGAGGGGGATGACAGCGAAGATCGCGAACGAGAGGACGAGTATTCCCGCACCGATCTCGTAGCACCAGAAAAACACGAGGGACGCCAGTCCGAAGAACAAAGCCAGGAATCCGAGCCTCACGCGAAGCATCTTCTTTTCCACCTTTCCCTCCAGATCCTGGTTTGGGGTATGCGTGATGTAATCTAACTCCTACTATACCCTAATTTTCGTATAAAATTATCCATGCTAAAATGTGTTTGTGGCATACAATTTCCAACAATTCAAAACAGTAGGTGAGTCAACTCTCTCTTGGCTACAAAAGGAATTCAGTGCTTTGCGTACGGGTCGTTCGACGCCAACTATTTTAGATGTGGTTTCTGTAGAATCATATGGTTCAAGAGTACCCATAAACCAGGTGGCGAACATAACCGTTCAAGATGCACGCACTATACGTATTACTCCATGGGATAAAAACGTCACCCAAGCCATCGACGTGGCGATAAGAGAATCCAATCTAGGATTATCTGTGGCCGTTGATGATCAGGGTCTGAGGATTTCTTTCCCAGAACTGACCGCAGACAGGCGCGTTGGGCTCATCAAAGTAGCCAAACAAAAACTTGAAGAAGCGAGGATTACTATTCGTGGAGAGAGAGAAAGAGTTTTGAATGATCTGGATAAAAAAGAGAAGGATGGTGAGATGTCCAAAGATGATAAATTTAGAGCCAAAGAAGATTTGCAAAAGTTAGTAGATGAAGCAAACAGAAAACTTGAGGATCTGTCTACCAGAAAAGAGAAAGAGATAAACGAATAGCATAAAAATGTCCGTCATATATTTTCTGATTATATTGAGTGCACTGGTCATAGTGCATGAGCTTGGACACTTTTTAGTAGCCAGATATTTCGGTATCAGGGTGGATGAGTTTGGACTAGGCTATCCACCCAAAGCTAAATCTTTATTCTCTTGGAAGGGCACACTCTTTACTCTAAATTGGTTACCGTTTGGTGGCTTTGTGAAGATCTTTGGGGAGAATCCGAATGAGTCAATCGAAGGTTTTCAATCAGTTTCCCCAGATTCTTTTTCTGCTAAGCATCGAGGTGCACAGGCCTCGGTTCTCGTTGCTGGTGTAGTTGGCAATATATTGTTTGCATGGCTACTTATATCTATAGGTTTTATGTCCGGGTTACCCGTACCGTCGAGCATGGCTCTACCCATGACTGATGCTCGGACGATGATTACCACAGTCATGCCTGATTCGCCTGCGCATATTGCAGGGCTTTTGCCTGGAGACAGTATTGTGGAACTTCGTCGTGGTAAAACATTTGCAGAGAATTCTCCAGAAAAAATATCCGAGTTTATTGGATTATCTGGTGAGGCTTTAGACTTCACCATAAAGAGGGGCGAGGCTACTTTGGTTAAAACTTTGTCACCAAGTGATTCAGTAGTGTCGGGCCGATTAGTGGTTGGTATTAGCATGGACACCATAGGCACGGTTAGATTGTCTCCACCAAGAGCTGTCTATGAAGGGTTAAAAGCCACAGCACAACTTACTGCTTTGACGGCTACTGGGCTAGCTGATTTCATTTTTGGAGCTCTACGGGGCGAGGCCAAATTAAGTGATGTGACGGGGCCCGTGGGGCTCGTGGGTATGGTTGGGGATGTGAAGGCTCTTGGCTTCGTGTATGTCATGTACTTTACCGCCCTCATCTCTATAAATTTGGCATTGGTTAATCTCCTGCCCATCCCTGCGCTCGACGGTGGTCGGCTACTGTTTGTGGGTATAGAAAGTATTATCCGGAGACCAATATCTCCAAAGGTTTTTAATATGGCCAACAATGTTGGATTTTTCTTGCTCATTACGTTGATGTTGCTTATCACCTTCCGAGATATCACTAAATTGATATAATTATTTTATGAGCTCTGAAGGACCAAATGAATTTCCTATATCAAATCCAGAATCACTAGAGGATTCTTTTTCGCCTGAACAGTTTGAGATTTTTAGAAGAATAGAAGATGCGGTTAGAGTTAGGACCTTTAGACAAGACGAGGAAATAGAATTAGGTATGGAGAGGTGGGCTGAAGAAGGGGCTGTATTGTTTGATCACGTTTTTCTTGTTTTGTGGCAAGAAAGACCAGGAATTTTAGAGGAATTTATGAGTGATCCAGATGGAGTTGTGAATGAAATTTTGGTTAGGATGGAAATGTAGGTGGCCTTTGTTTAAATACTGATTTTTCTGTAAAATAGGCGGATGCGACAATCTCAATTTTTCACTAAGACTAGAAAGGAAGCCCCAGCAGACGAGGTATCCAAGAACGCTCAACTCTTGATTCGTGGGGGATTTATCAACAAAGAGATGTCCGGGGTCTATGACTTCTTGCCTCTAGGACTGCGTGTTTTGAATAAAATCATCAACATTATTCGTGATGAGATGAATATGATCGGAGGGCAAGAGATATTTATGTCCGCTCTTCAACGCAAAGAACTTTGGGAGAGGACAGACCGGTGGAGTGATGAAAAAGTAGATAATTGGTTTAAGACAAACCTAAAAGATGGTGCAGAGCTAGGTCTCGCATTTACGCACGAAGAACCAATCTCAAATATGTTGGAGCAATTCGTGTCTTCACACAAAGACCTACCTTTTTCTGTTTACCAATTTCAAACCAAGTTCAGAAACGAGACTCGTGCCAAGAGCGGTATCATGCGAACCAGAGAATTTATCATGAAGGATTTGTATTCTTTTACCAAAGATGAAGTAGAGCATCTTGAATTTTATGAGAAAGCAAAGAAGGCATATCTAAATATTTTTAAAACAGTTGGTTTGGGAGACATGACCTATATCACTACAGCATCGGGGGGTAGTTTCTCTGAATTTTCACATGAATTTCAAACTCTTTGTGATGCTGGTGAAGATATAATTTATATAACTGATGAAAACAAGAAAGAGGCACTAAACAAGGAGCTTGGGATGGACGTTGCCACTCAAGAGGAGAAAGCGGTAGAAATTGGCAATATCTTCACTCTGGGCACGAAGTTTTCTGACGGGTATTTAACTTATAAAGATGAGGCTGGGGAAAACAAACCCGTTTTTATGGGTTCATATGGGATAGGGCCAGCAAGGCTGATGGGCACCATAGTTGAAGTTCTTTCAGATAAAGATGGGATAGTTTGGCCCAAATCAGTCGCTCCATTCAGAGCTCACATACTATCTCTCGGTCAAGGTGAAAATGTTCTAAAGCTTGCAGAGGAAACTTACAAAACTCTAGTCGATAAGGGGGTAGAGGTTTTGTTTGATGATAGAGATGTTCGGGCAGGAGAGAAGTTTGCAGACGCAGACCTCATAGGCATTCCTACTCGTGTAGTTGTGAGTGAGAAAACGATAGAGTCAAATATGTTTGAGACCAAGGATAGAGCAACTGGTGAAGTAAAAAGTTTCTCCTTGGATCATTTAATTTCCGAATTACAGAGATGAAAGATTTCTTCGATACCAGAAAAATAAGCAGAATGCTCTCGAACGATATAGGGCTCGATTTGGGCACAGCGAACACCCTCGTCTATGTGCGAGGTAAGGGTATAGTGATCAACGAACCATCGGTGGTGGCTGTGAATCAAAAGACTGGGCAAGTCGTAGCTGTGGGTACAGAAGCCAAAAACATGCTCGGGCGTACGCCCTCGCACATCGTGGCGGTGAGGCCCCTTGTGGACGGAGTGATCTCTGATTTTGAGGTGACAGAAGAGATGATCTCTTATTTTTTATCCAGAGCAGAGGAACAGTCTAAAAAACTTTTTGGTCCGAGGGTGATCGTAGGCGTGCCTTCGGGGATCACAAACGTAGAGATACGTGCAGTGAGGGACGCAACCAAAAATGCTGGTGCAGGTGAAGTACATATAGTAGAAGAACCAATGGCCGCGGCCATCGGCCTGCGTCTACCAATCGGAGAGCCGGTGGGGAATATGATCATAGATATCGGCGGTGGCACTTCTGACATCGCAGTTCTTTCTCTTGGTGGAGTTGTGCGTTCAAAAAACTTACGAGTCGCTGGGGATAAATTCAACAACGACATCATCTCTTATATCAGGAACCAATTCAAAATCCTCATAGGAGAAAAGACCGCAGAGAATGTAAAACATGCTATAGGATCAGTCCATCCAGATTCACCTCCACTCGAGGCGCGGATAAAGGGTCGGGACCTCATCACCGGTTTACCAAGAGAGGTGATAGTTACTGACACAGATATCAGAGAGGCACTCGCTCCGTCCATAGAATCACTGATCGAATCAACTCGAGAGGTTTTGGAAACAACACCACCAGAAATCTTGGCAGACATCATGCACCGTGGCATTTATCTTGTGGGTGGTGGGGCTCTTACTAGTGGGCTGGCCGAACTCTTGGCGCGTGAAGTGAATATCCCCGTTCACGTAGCTCCAGATCCACTTACAGCAGTTGCCCGAGGCGCGGGTATTATACTTGAGGATATAGAATCTTATAGAGGTGTACTTATAGAAAATGAAGACGCACTTCCACCAAAGAAATAGGTTAAACAAAGATTATTTTGGCAGGACAATTGTTGTCCTAGTTTTGTTTTTTGCTTGTGCAGTCGTCTTTTCGTTTATGGATGGTGTTTTGGTCAGGATAGCATCACCGATCTGGAAAGGGGAGAATGCTTTGGCCAACTCGTTTTGGGGATTCTCTAATTTTTTTAAATCCAAAGAAACCCTTATCGCAGAGAACCAGTCACTCAAGGATAAGATCATTTCTCAGGAATTATCCATAGAATCAGCTCGTGTCACTATGCAGAGAGAGGATGATCTACTGCGTTCTTTTGGTAGACCAAAAAATGAAATCTTTATTGCCGCCAGCGTCTTGGTTCGTCCACCAGAAACTCCTTATGATATCTTGCTCGTGGACGCAGGTGCTGATGAAGGTGTGAATGTTTCTGATAGAGTAACCCTGGCTGAGGGTATACCCATCGGTTCAGTCGTCGAGGTTTTCAAAAAAACATCCAGAGTGAAGTTATATTCTGCGAGCGGTGAGGATACTCAGGCCGTACTCGAACGCGGGCCGGTCTCTATCCTGCTCACTGGTAGGGGCGGTAGTAGTTTTGAGTTTACTGTGCCCAGGGAGCTCGAAGTTCTAATCGGTGACAGAGTTCTTTCTTCAACTATCAATTCTACTTTACTGGGTACCGTGGAGGATATAGAAGTAGCCCCAACTGACTCATTAAAGAAAGTTTTGGTCTCTAGTTTTGTGAATGTTCATAATATTCGTTTTGTAAGAATAACCCCATGAGTAAGCGAGGCGTGGTCACGATTCTTTTGATTTTTATTTCATTGGCTTTTCCTTATTGGGTTTATTTGCCAGCACTCTTTTTGACGGTTTTATTCCTTACATTTTTTTGGGAGGCGATATTTATTGGATTCATAATCGACGCGCTTTATGGTTCACCGTGGGGTGGTTTACTTTCTTACCCCGTCGGTTTGTCTGTCTGTTTGTTCCTCATTCTTCTTTTGCCTATAAGAGATAGAATAAGGACAAACGATGCATAGACATTTATTTAGGAGATTTAGAAAGAGCATTAGTCGGGGTCACAAGGATATAGATCCCGAGGATATTTTCTTGGACTCAGCAAACCTTCCTGGGTTCGCTGAAAACCGCTTCGAAGGGAGGATAGAGAAACCAATATCAGGAAATACTTTTTTATTGGTAAGGGGTTTTTTGATTTTATTATTAATTCTTTCGTTTATTAAACTTTGGGAACTACAGGTCATAAAGGGACATGTCTACAAAGAGATTTCTGAAAACAACAGACTGGCTCACACTCTGATTTTCGCCAACAGGGGAGTTATCTATGATAGGAACGACATAGAACTTGCTACTAACGAAGTCAAAGAGGGTAATGTGGATTTTGCTGCCCGTTTGTATGCTCCTTATAAAGGTCTCGCGCATGTTGTGGGCTACCTCAAATATCCTCTCAAGGATTCATCTGGATATTACTATGAGGAGGATTATATCGGTCAGGCGGGGGTAGAGAGGATTTATGATGAAATTCTATCAGGCAAAAATGGTCTCAAGATAACAGAGACGGATGCGCTTTCGAGGATCACTTCAGAAAGTCTGATACATAGACCAGAGGATGGAAAGGATCTGAATCTCTCTGTAGATGTCCGACTCACGAGCGAGTTGTACAAGGCCATAGAGAATACTGCTAAAGCTCGAGGCTTTACCGGAGGAGCTGGGGTGATTATGGATGTTAATACAGGGGAGATTCTAGCCCTCACAAGTTATCCAGAATATGACCAAAATATGGTCACCGCAGGTAAAGATAAAGCTGAGATTTCTAGACTTTTTAACTCCAAAGATAAACCATTTTTGGATCGGGCAGTGAATGGTCTTTATACTCCTGGTTCTATCGTCAAACCGATTGTTGCCCTTGCTGCTTTGAATGAAAAAATAATCGATCCAAGCAAACAAATACTTTCTACTGGATCGATTTCTATCCCTAATCCCTATGATAAGACAAAATCATCTGTTTTCAGGGACTGGAAAGCTCATGGGTGGGTTGATCTACGGAGGGCACTCGCCGTGTCGTCTGACGTCTATTTCTATGCGGTTGGTGGTGGATTCGAGGATCAAAAAGGTTTGGGGATATCGAATATAGATCGTTATTTCAAAATGTTCGGTTTATCCGAGAAGACCTCTATAGATCTACCAGGAGAGACTACTGGCGTGGTGGCTAATCCAGAATGGAAAAGCAAAAATTTTAATGGAGAACCATGGAGGCTTGGCGATACATATATAACTGCTATTGGGCAGTACGGTACTCAGGTCTCTGTGATCAGTGCAGTCAGGTGGGTAGGGGCCATAGCCAACGAAGGTACTTTGTTGGTCCCATCAGTTATCAAGGGTGGTAATGATGAAGATGATCGTGTTTTTCGAACCATAGATTTACCACAAGATGTCTGGCGCATAGTCAAAGAGGGTATGAGGGCAGGCGTACAGCCTGGTGGTACCGTGACATCTTTGAGTCACCCGGCAGTGGCTGTGGCGGCGAAAACAGGTACAGCAGAACTTGGTATTTCTAAGCAGTTTGTTAACTCTTGGGCTACTGGATTTTTCCCTTATGAAGCACCCAAATATGCCTTCGCTATATTGATGGAAAAGGGGGATAGGGCCAATCTGGTGGGTGCTTCTGCCGCGATGCAACAAGTACTGAATTGGATGATTTTGAATACTCCAGAGTATATAAAGTAGATTTGATTTTTGGGGTGGTTTAGCGTACTATACGTCCCCATAATCGTGCCAAAATAAGCCATGAACACAGACAAAGAATATCTGACAGAAGCCAAATACAACGAGTTCAAAAAAGAGCTTGAGACCCTGAAAACCACCAAGCGCAAGGAGATTGCCGAAGCACTTGAATACGCCAAGTCACTCGGTGACCTTTCTGAAAACGCAGAATACCACGAAGCCAGAGACACCCAGGCTCGTGTGGAAGACCGCATCAACCACCTCGAAGCACTACTCAAGCATGCTTCAATCGTATCTAACCACGACACAAATAAAGTTACCGTTGGTTCTGTTATCAGTGTGGTAAAAGAGGGCTCGAAAGATGTATCCGTCTATACCATCGTCGGTTCAGAAGAAGCAGACGCGTCACAAGGCAAGGTGTCTCTTCGTTCTCCACTCGGACAGTCTGCACTTGGCAAATCTAAAGGGGAATCTTTTTCTTTCAAAACTCCAAGCGGTCAGATGACCTACAAAGTCGTAGACATCAAATAGCATCTCTGCTTAAAAACTAGTAAGCTAGATAAATGGCATCTATAGAAGAAATCCGAGAGGCGCGCCTTCTGAAGCTCAAAATCCTACAAGAAAAGGGTATAAATCCTTATCCAGCAAAATCCAAACAGGACATAACTTGTATTGATGCAGTTAGTCAGTTCGATTCACTTGTGGCAGATGGTAAACCTCTCTCCATGGTCGGTCGGGTATTGTCCATACGTGCACAAGGCAAGATTATTTTCATAAACTTTGATGACGGTACTGGTCGTTTTCAGGCTCTACTCAAATCTGGTGAACCGCTTCCGGTAGAGACCTTCGAATTGTTCGAAAACGCTTTTGACATAGGGGATTTCGTCGAATTAAAAGGAACTTTCTTTTTGACCAAGAGGGAAGAGAAGACTCTTTTGGTAGAGGATGTGAAGATGCTCTCCAAGTCTCTTCGCCCACTACCAGAAAAGTGGAGTGGACTCCAAGACATCGAAGAGAGGTTTAGGAAAAGATATCTTGACCTCATCAGTAGTCCAGAGGTCAAAGAGAGGTTTATGGTTCGTTCCAAAATAGTTTCCTTAATCCGAGAGTTTTATCAGAAATCTGGGTATGTAGAAGTGGATTTGCCGAACCTCCAGCCGCTTGCTGGTGGGGCGACCGCAGCACCGTTCACCACTCACCACAATGCTTTGGATATGGATTTCTATCTGCCTATCGCTCAAGAGCTTTATCTAAAAGAACTTTTGGCTGGTGGTATGAACCGCGTCTTTGAGATCGGCAAGCGTTTCAGGAACGAAGGTATAGACACTACTCACAACCCAGAATTCACCATGCTTGAATCAAACGCGGCTTATGAAGACGCGGAGATACAGAGGGGTTTTATTCAGGATTTATTTAGATTCGTAGTTAAGGGGCTTTTTGGTAAACTCCAATTTGAATATAAAGGTGAAATGATCGACCTGGAACCAGATTTCAAAGTTTTGAAGTATCCAGACATGACTGACGAAGAATACAAGAAAGAACTTCGACCAACACTCATCCAACCCACATTTATCATTGACTATCCTGTCGCTTTCAATCCATTCGCCAAGAGAAAGGAGGATGATGAGAAGCTCATCGACCGATTCCAACTCGTCATACACGGCACAGAATTAGTGAATGCGTTTTCAGAATTAAATAATCCTATTGATCAAAAAGAAAGATATCTTGAAGAAGATAAGAAAGGGAAGAAGGGGAACAAAGATATTTCTCCATCAGATCAAGAATACCTAGAAGCGATGGAATACGGCATGCCTCCGAATGGCGGTATAGGGATAGGTATAGACCGCTTGGTCATGCTCCTTACGAATGTAGAAAACATAAAGGAAGTGATACTTTTCCCGACCCTGAAGCCAAGAAACTAGCTACTTGACAAAGTGGTATAGTTTGTGCTAGTATCAGAAGGAAACTGATCTTCAGTACGTCCACAACCACCCCAGACACGGAGTAGCAGATGCGTTTGTTCGTGCGTTTCCTCTGCCTCGTCATGCTGATGTGCATGGTCGAGAAGAACGTGCTCGCCCAGGAGAACCCGCGGGCCATGGAACTCAAGTCGATCACCGTCGGCTCCGGCCGCGACGCGATCGCGAGCGGGATCGTCGGCACCGCGATCTTCAATTCGCGGGATGGCAAGCTGTACGGTGACTTCACCGTCCAGGCACAGCAGTCCTGGCTCACGATGGGTAGGAACTTCGGCACGAAGACCAAGGCGACCATCGGTGGCACCATCGGATACTTCCAGGGTGCACCATTCGTCGGCCCGTATGTCTTCGTCACTCGACCGATCGCACCCAAGATCTCCAAGATCTCGGTTAGCGGTCTCTACTGGCCAGCCGTCTTCGCATGGGAGCCGAGCGAATGGAAGAACGACGGGGTGAAGAACCCCGAGCCCCTCGCCATCGGCAACTTCGGCATGGTGTCGATCGGTACGGACAGGGTGAGACTCACTTACGCCCTGCTCGACTTCATGGATGACCCGTTCAATCGACTCCCGGGGATCTCGATCTCGGCGCCGTACGCAAAGAAGATGGTCTTCAATGCGAACGCGACCTGGAATACGGTCGGTGAGGAATGGATGTTCTACATGGGGATGACCTGGTCCCGCTAGCACAGGGGCCTTTTTGATACAAAAAGTAAGTATAAGAAGTGTGGATAACTATGCTAGTAGAGTGGAGGCTGGTGGGGTACAATTTCACTTGAGTGGGAGAAAGTGGGAAACAAACAAATCATGTTCATAGGCGAGTACACACATACGGTAGATGAGAAAAAAAGAATCTCATTACCGGCCAAGTTCAAAAAAGAATTAGGCAAGAAAGTCGTCGTCACTCGCGGACTCGATAATTGTCTTTTCCTCTTCACTCACAAGACGTGGACAGACATATCCAAAGAGACTGCCAAGCTTGATTTCAAACAAGCAGATGCCCGAGGATTCTCTAGGTTCATGTTCTCCGGTGCTTCAGAGATAGATGTAGATTCGATGGGGAGAATTCTAATCCCTGACTATCTCCGAGAGTTCGGGGATGTCAAAAGCTCTGTGGTGTTTGCCGGAGTGCATGACCGAATAGAAATCTGGAATGAGAAGCGTTGGGATACATACAAGAAATTGATTGAATCCCAAGCGGACATGATGGCTGAAAAACTTGGCACAGTAGGGATAAGGTAGTATGGCTCACGTCACTGTACTTTTACATGAGGCGATCGACAATCTAGATCTTAAATCCGGAGAAATCTTACTCGATGGGACACTTGGTGCAGGTGGGCACAGCGCCCTCGTCGCAGAAAGGTTCGGAGATGATGTAGAGATCATCGGGCTCGATAGAGACCCTGAAGCGATTCAAAGAAGTGAAGAGAGGTTGCGGACTCTTACCACTTCGGCTTATTTCAGAAACGAAAGTTTCAAGAATTTAGATCAAGTTATCGATTCGTTAGGGATAAAAAAAGTAGATGCGATCCTCCTTGATCTGGGGATATCATCTGATCAGCTCGATGCAGAGGGCAGGGGATTTTCTTTTCAAAGAGACGAACCTCTCTCGATGACTATGTCAGGCGGCGATAAAGATTTCGACGCTGCCACGATCCTCAATACCTTTGATGAAGAAGCACTCGAACTTATCATCAGGGGTTTTGGAGAAGAGAAGTTTTCTAGACGTATCGCCAAGGAGATAGTAGAGAGAAGAGAGATCAAATCGTTTGCTACGACGTTCGAACTTGTAGAAGCAGTGCGCGCTGCCACGCCCACTGTCTACCATCGAGGGAAACTCCACCCCGCGACCAGAACGTTCCAAGCACTACGCATTGCGGTTAACGCAGAACTCACTGCCTTAGAGGAGGGCTTAGAGAAAGGATTCAAATCTCTCTCGGTCGGAGGTCGATTCGCAGTGATCACCTTCCACAGCCTCGAAGACAGGATCGTCAAACAATTTTTCAAAAACAAAGTAGTAGAGGAAAAGGCCGTAGCTATATCCAAGAAGCCCATTACTCCGACCGAAGAAGAGATAAAAGAGAATCCCAGGTCGAGGAGCGCCAAGCTCCGAGTGATAGAGAAGCAACAAGAAGAATAAAATGTACAAAACCAAAACAATTTCATACGATAGCAGAGCCCTCGCTTTCTGGACTCTCACTTCTCTATGTGCTCTTTCTTTAGTAATTTATATATATGGTATCAATGCGACTGTGCATAACACTGTCACCAGACAGAATATGGAAAAACAAGTTTCGAGTATAACCACCGCCCTAGGAGAAATGGAATTCAAATACATCTCTTTGAAGAACAGCATCTCACTTGAAGTTGCTTATGAGAAGGGTTTCAAAGATGTAGATACTCCTGTGTTCATATCCAGAGCTTCTACTCCTACTCTTTCTATAAATAGATAAATCTTATGAAAGAAGCTTCAAACAGGCTTCGATTCCTCTCGATAGCAGTCATCGTATTTGCCCTCGTCCTTATCTCTAAACTCTATTGGGTGCAGATAGTTTCTGGAGATAGATATGAAGGATTGGCTGATCATCAGTATGTTGCTGGATCGAGTTATTTTGATCGTGGTTCGATTTTCTTTAGTGCCAAGGATGGTTCGACCGTTCCTGCTGCCACTCTTAAAACAGGATTCATTCTGGCTATAAATCCTCAGATCTTGTCAAAAGATCCAGACATCGGAGCGGTTTATGAAAAGATAAATAATATTACCCCTATAGATAAAGATTCTTTCTTGTCGAAGATAAACAAAGAATCAGATCCGTATGAAGAAATAGAGAACAAGTTGTCACAAGACGTGGCGGATCAGATAAGCGGTTTAAAAATCAAAGGTGTATCTGTGTACAAAGAAAAGTGGCGTATCTATCCAGGTGATTCTATGGCCGCACAGACAGTTGGATTTATAGGATATAAAGGGGACGAACTTGCAGGTAGATACGGACTCGAGCGTTTCTATGAACCACAGCTCGGGCGTTCAGGAGATGAAGCATTTGTGAATTTTTTTGCAGAAATTTTTTCCAATATAAAAAAACGAGTTGTCGATGGCGGGAGTCTAGAGGGTGACATAGTCACTACTATAGAACCTACCGTAGAGTCATATCTTGAAGCAGAGCTTAAAAAAGTAAATGACAAATATCACTCAGAATTTACTGGAGGTATAGTGATCAATCCAAAGAATGGAGAAATCTATGCCATAGGGATGGACCCAACATTCAATCCAAATGATTTAAAGAACGAAAACGACCCAAGTGTGTTTAGAAATAAATTTGTAGAAGACAGGTATGAGATGGGCTCGATCATCAAACCACTCACGGTTGCTGCCGGACTCGATTCAGGAGCCATAACCCCAAAGACAACCTACAAAGATCCTGGTTGTATGACACTGAACAAAAAAACTTTCTGCAACTATGACCTGAAGTCACACGGCTCCCTCGTGCCGATGCAGACGATCTTGAGCAAATCTCTCAATACAGGAGTTGCTTTTATAGTGAACAAAATGGGCAAAGAAGTTTTCGCAGACTATATGTTCAAATTTGGACTGGCAACTACGACGGGCATAGATCTACCAAATGAAGGTCACTCGTTGGTTTCTAACCTCAACTCTCCACGTGATCTGGAACACGCCCAAGCATCGTTTGGTCAAGGTATAGCCCTCACGCCGATCATCACTGTGCGTGCGCTTTCTGCATTGGCGAATGGTGGTGTACTCATCAATCCGCATCTGGTCAAAGAGATCAAGCACAAGATTGGCACTGCCGACAAGATTGAGTTCGAAGAGAGCCAAAGAGTTCTTAAACCAGAAACTACCGAGGAGATCAGTAGGATGCTCACAGAGGTTGTAGACCGTGCATTAAAGAACGGCACAGTTCGTCTAGAGAACTATAGTATCGCGGCCAAAACGGGTACAGCACAAATAGCAAAATCCGGAGGTGGGGGATACTACGAAGATAGATATCTCCACTCCTTCTTTGGATATTTCCCTTCATTTGATCCCAAGTTCCTCATTTTCCTATACACCTTCCATCCTAAAGAGGTGAAGTATGCTTCGGAAACTCTTACTGATACTTTCATCAACATGGCAAAATTTTTGATAAACTACTATGATATTCCTCCAGACAGAGAAGCCCCACCACCAGCCACAGTAAAAATATGATCAAAGATATCCTCAAACGCACAGTCATACATCTCCTACAAAAACAGGCCAAGTTTGTTCTAAGGAAATACAACCCCAAAATTGTGGCTATCACTGGTACCGTAGGCAAAACCAGCACCAAAGATTCACTTTACACCGCATTATCCAGGTTCTATTTCGTAAGGGCGAGTCAGAAGAGTTTTAACAATGATTTTGGTATTCCTCTTACTATCCTGAATTTACCAACAGCAGGAAGCGATATGCTTGGTTGGGCGAGGAACTTACTCGAAGGTCTATCACTTATGATCATGCCCAGCCATTATCCAGAGTGGCTTATTCTCGAAGTGGGGACTGATAGACCGGGGGACATAGCCGCAGTTACTTCGTGGATCAAACCCGACGTGGTGATTGTGACCAAACTTTCCAAAGTACCAGTGCATGTAGAATTCTTTGGTTCACCAGAAGATATTTTTGAAGAAAAAGGTAATTTGATTAGAGCACTGAAGATGGGAGGAATCCTCGTCCTCAATGCAGATGATGAAGATGTTCTTTCCTATAAAAATTTATCTGATGAGAGGGTTGTCTCGTTTGGGCAGAAAGAGGGTGCAGACATCACAGCGAGTGACTATGAAGTTCTTTATGATGAAGAGAATCAGCCCAAGGGTATAACATTCAATGTCTTGAATAAAGAAGAAATCCACCCAGTTTACCTAGCTGGCACCGTCGGGGCGCATCATGTTTATCATGTATTATCGGCTTTTGCTGTTTGTTTTGCTTTGGGTGAACACCTTTCTATCGCTGCCAAGGCTTTCAAAAATCATGAACCCACTCCAGGCAGAATGCGTTTATTGCCAGGCATCAAAGAGAGTACTGTCGTCGATGATTCATATAACTCATCACCGGTGGCCGTCGAGGAAGCATTGAAATCTCTTTCTACAATAAAAAAATCTAAACGAAATATAGTTGTGCTGGGCGACATGCTCGAACTCGGGAGATATTCCATAGATGAACACAAGAAAGCCGGCGCACTGGCATCCAAGGTAGCAGACATATTGGTCACCGTGGGGATCAGGTCGAGGTACATCGCTGAATCTGCCTTGAACGAAGGCATGGATGAATCAAAAGTACTCCAGTTTGATGGATCCGAAGAAGCGGGTTCATATATTCAAAATATTATAAAGAAAGGGGATTTGGTTTTGGTTAAGGGCTCCCAGGGTGTCCGTATGGAACGTGTCGTAGAAGAGATCATGGCTCATCCAGAAGATAAAGAACATTTACTAGTTAGACAAGAGGAAGAATGGAGAAATCGGTGACCCTACAGAGAATCGAACTCTGATTTGATCCTTGAGAAGGATCCGTCCTAACCGTTAGACGATAGGGCCATAAACGTAGAAAGAATAGCCGAAATAAGCCCATTTTTCAACCCCAGCCACCACAGTTCCCAGAAGTCCATCAGCCAGCCCCGTGTCAACCTGCCAGGTTGACACGGGCATCACCACACGCGAGTGTGGTGATTTTGTTTTGTGATAGTATTTCTATATGAAAAAGTGTTTGTCTATTTTGATATTTTTACTTGTGCTAATCGTTGGCTGTTTCTTTTTGATTGTCTCGAATGACAACATGGTTTCTGCGCCAGAAGAAAACGAACTATCAACAACGATTTCCTCGAATGTTAATCCATCCGGTAGAATTATGTTCATCGACGATTACATCAAACAGAATATTTCTGAACTTTCTCCGGAGAAAGAAGTGCTCGGAGGCAAATTCTATGTTACAGAGATATCTTCAGGTGATGGTATGGGCACAGTGTCATACGAAGACGGTCATGTTTCTTATACTGCCGATTTTACCTATCTGACAAATGAGAACACTGGGCACACTGTTACCTCGTTTGTTTTAAGGAAATAGTCTAGTTTTTATTTATATTTGTTGTATAGTTCTTGTGGACACACCACACTGGTCGGAGGGACCATGTCACGAAAGGGGGCGGTGCATCAGTACTATGTTCGTTCCTTGGATGAACATACGAGTAAGTCTGTATCGAGGAGTTTTCCCGACGCCGACTTTATCACCGAAGTGGCATGTGCTGGGGGCGAAAGCTTTCCCATGCACATGTGCAGTGAGGAAGTAGTCAAATTCCTTCGGAGAAGCAACAAGAAGAGCGGTGGTGACTACGGGTTCGAGGTCTATGTGCGTAGACGCCAGGGCGACAAGGTCGTCCACAAGCAGATCGAACCGGAGGTAAGGCAGAAACGAGCACTCAAGCGACAAGTGCTCAGCAGACTGAGGAGAATCACCGCCAAGAGCTAATCTTGGCGGTCTTAATTTGATACAATATCTACATGACTTTTGAACAGGCTATACATAAGGTCGTTAAAACTATTCCAAAAGGGAAGGTGTTGACCTATAAACAAGTAGCTCAAAAAGCTGGCAGACCAATGGCTTTTAGGGCGGTAGGGAACATTTTAAATAAAAACATTGATTCAAAGATTCCTTGCCATAGAGTAATTCGTTCAGATGGTAAGATCGGCGGGTACAATGGCCTTCAGGGACAGAAGAGAATGCTTTTGGTTGAAGAAGGATATTTGAAATAATTTATGACATTCTCACAGGAAGATTATTTGCATGGTATAACTGGTGAATTTCCTACAGAGGTTACTGAATTCAAACAGGAGTACGCAAAGATAAAACCTCCAGTGGACAAGGAGTTTCTGGCTGGCCTATGTGAAGGGGATGAGGATCTACAAACTGCATTCGAAGACATGATCGAATATTTCTATAGATATACAAGAGATGTCTGTACCCAAGAGAGTTTAAAGCATGCCGGGATTCAAGATAACCTTGAAGAGATACAAGCCATGGAAGTACCTAGAAGAGTGCTACACAATGCGATGATTGAATCAGTAAAAATTTTCGTCAGGAATTTAAGAAAAAAAGGTAAAGATGTGTCATGGGCCACAGATATTGACAAAAGGGGTAGAGCGGGTTATGCTCAATTAGCTCTTTTGACCACCTTCCGGGATATAATGAAGGCAAACCCCAACTAATATGGGAGGACCTGAACAGATGCCACAAGATCGGTTTTCCCTTATCTTGCGTTATGCAAGTTTGGCGGCTCTCGAGATGACCGAAAAGGATCCTGCCAGGCTTGCAGAAATCGCCGATGACAAAAAGGTGATTGCAGACGGCTTGGGCATGGATGGTTCAGCTATCATCATGGAAGCGAGTAAGCTTGTCGCGGGTGGCAACGGTTCGCACTAACAATCTCCCTTCTGGGAGATTTCTTTTGTTATACTATTCTGTATATGCAAAGTGAGAGGGGATCATTTAATAATCCACACGAAGAGATCGAATACCTACGATCCAAAGTTCTAGAACAAGAACGTCGTTTTGATCGACTGGGTCAAAGTAAAGAAAGGGATGCAGTCATCAGAGAATTTATTCAGAATTTCCATAGAGAAGAATCGAAAAGCCTTTCTCAAACCACAGAAAGAGAATCAGAGCTTCACGCAGGGGATTTGCTCAAGAAAAACGAGGATAAACAGCTCCATGAGATGATGCATATCACGGAGACTAAGGGTGTCTTGCATGCTTTGACCGTAGTAGAAAAGATGAACGGCTGGTGCTTAGAGGATGATTTCCATGATTTTCTCGTGGGTTTGGTCAGAGAGGGCTTACCACCAAAAGGTGTCAAAGAAAAAGGCCCTCTTTATCGCGCGTTAAACATGACTCTTTTTGAGGTGGTGTTACCAGATAATTCGATTGGTACAGATCAAGCAAACCAAAACAAAGATTTAAAAACACTTATTTCTAGTATGGAACAGTTTTATGCCGGGATGCTCTCTGTCTCTGAAAAGGAGACTATGGGTAAAAACTATTTTGTATTAGAGATGGCGAACAGCAACGGTAGTGAAGAATTTATTTTTTATGCATCTGTGCCCACAGAGAAAAAGATGTTATTCGAGAAACAGCTTTTATCTATTTTCCCCACAGCGCGTTTGATAGAGAGGCAAAAGGACTATAATATTTTCTCTGACGAGAGCTACTCGCTTGCTTCTGTGGCTGAGTTGTCCGCATCATCCGCTTTGCCGCTCAAAACATATGAATCATTTGACCACGATCCGCTTAATACTATCCTGAACAGTTTCTCGAAGATTCCTAAGGATGGATCAGGCGCAGCAATACAGATAATCTTTAATCCAAAAGGGGATCAATATATAAAAAAATATCAATATATTCAGAAACAGATAGAAAAAGGAGTGAAGCCCAAGGACGCATTGACCGAGAGGTCTATATTCGGGGACGTGATACACACACTTGGAGATCTGTTTGCTCCATCCAAAAAGAAAAAAGAAGAGGATAAAGTTAATCCAAACAACACAGAAGTGATAGATCGGATTAAAACAAAACTCCTCGCACCGACCGTATCAACAAATATTCGTATAGCTGTTTCCAGTAACACTAAACCAGAAGCGGAGAGGATCCTCTCAGATATTGAATCAAGCTTCAATCAATTTGAAGTACCTGGAGTGAACAAAATCAAATTCAATAGAGTGAAGCCCAAAGCCTTTGCAAACTTCTTTAGAAATTTCTCATTTAGACTCTTTGCAAGCGAAGAAATTTTACCCTTGAACCTCAAGGAGCTGACATCTGTATTTCACTTTCATACGACCGCCCTGCAGGGCAGAAGTGAGCTCAAACAGGTCAAGGCGGTTGGGGCACCAGCACCTATCGGTCTGCCTACGTCGGGTACACTCCTCGGTATAAATCGTTTTAGTAATACAGAGACGAAGGTCTATATGACTCCAGAAGACCGTTTAAGGCACTTCTACACTATCGGACAGACAGGCACAGGTAAGTCGACGTTGTTAAAGAATATGATCATTCAGGACATCTTACGCGGAGACGGAGTTTGTATGATCGACCCACATGGAGTGGATATTGTCGATGTACTTGCAAATATCCCCAAGGAGAGGATGGATGATGTTGTTTATTTTGATCCAGCTTCAGTCGAGCGACCCATGGCACTCAACATGCTTGAATACGATCGATCTAAGCCTGAACAGAAAACATTTGTGGTGAATGAACTCTTTAGTATTTTCCAAAAACTTTATGGTGCCGTACCTGAATCTCTTGGACCAATGTTCGAACAATACTTCAGAAATGCAACGATGCTGGTGATCGAAGATCCGTCATCCGGTTCAACTTTACTCGATGTATCAAGGGTGATGGTAAACAAAGAGTTTAGGCAGATGAAAATATCCAAATGCCAGAACCCAGTTGTAGTACAGTTCTGGAAAGATATCGCTGAAAAGGCAGGTGGTGAGGGTTCTCTGGCAAACATCGTACCCTACATCACTTCCAAGTTCGATGTGTTCTTGGCAAACGACATCATGCGTCCGATCATCGCCCAAGAAAAATCCTCTTTTGATTTTAGAGACATCATGGATAACAAGAAAATCCTCCTGGTGAACCTGTCAAAAGGCAGGTTGGGAGAGCTCAATGCTAATCTGATTGGACTTATCCTCGTAGGTAAAATACTGATGGCCGCGCTTTCTCGTGCAGATTCGATGAATACAAATCTACCTCCGTTTTATTTGTACATAGATGAGTTCCAAAATGTCACCACGAACTCTATCGCCACGATTCTCTCTGAGGCGCGCAAATATAAACTTTCACTCACCATGGCTCACCAATTCATCGCTCAGCTCGAAGAAGAAATCAAAGATGCAGTATTTGGAAACGTAGGGAGCATCGCATCATTCCGAGTTGGTGCAGATGATTCTGAATATTTGGAAAAACAATTCGCACCAACATTTGGAGCCAAGGATTTAAGGGATATAGACAATCGGAATGCTTATTTGAAAATGTTGGTTGACGGTCGCCCTACAAAACCATTTAGTATAGAGACCATCGCTACACCAGAAGGCAATAGAGAACAGGTAGAATTATTGAAAAAGATTTCATTTGAAAAATACGGAGGAGATAGGGGGGTGATCGAAAAGGGGATAATGGATAGATACATAAAGCCTGCCCAACCTGCTGTATAGAATAGAGACAATGATGGCCCCTCGCTTACGCTCGGGGCCACTGCACTAGTCATCGTCTCCATCATCTGGATCCCAATGATCAAGAATTCCGCGCTCCCGGAGGGGAGATGAGATCATCGGTTGTACCTGAGCTGGCTCGGTGGGGGTAAAATTCTTGGCGTTTTTGCGCTCGAACAGTACCTCGCCGGTTGCTCCCTTTACAGCCAAACGATACTCTGGCGGAACCTCATTTTCTTGGATCACGCCGTTGAGGATGCCGTCGAAGTTGATGGAAGAGGGCTTCTTACTCCTCACTTCTTTGATTCTTTCCTCGACCAGATCAGCAAGCCTGTTGGCAAGGTGATCCATTTCATCCCTAGAAAGCTCCACGGTAGCTCTCCTGGTGGGTGATGGGGTGTACTTCTGGTTCCTAATGCTATCATAAAATAACACAAAAGTCAAGCTTCATTTGGCTTTGTGGATAACTAAAAAAGTTTAAAACTAGGAGAAAAGGGATTCTATGGCAACTTTCACGTCTCCACTGTCCGCTTTGCCCTTGAGATCTTTCATCACCGAACCCATGAACTGACCCATTTTGGATTTATCTGTAGCACCTAGTTCTACTTGTTTGGCCTTAACGAAGGTGAGTATCTCTTCTTTGGACATTTGTGCAGGCAGGAGAGTCTCCAATATGGCGAGCTCTGCCTCCTCAGCATCAGCGAGGTCAGCGCGCCCACCCTTCTCGAATTGACCGATAGAGTCTTTTCTTTGTTTTACCCCCCTGCGGATGAGGTCGAGCGCCTCTTCATCTGGTAGTGGATCAGTGGGCTTGCGCTTCTTGGCCACGAGTTCGTTAGTAAAGGCTGTGATAAGACCACGGAGGACGTTTAATCTAACCACATCCTTGTCTCTCATGGCTTGTTTTATCTGCTCATGTATGTCGGTTTGTATCATAAATTCATAATAACATAGGATTTTGGTACAATGGGTTTATGGAGGGACTTCCAATCATCATTATCCTCAGCATTATTATATTTCTCGTATTAAACGCGGGTGCGCTTTATTTTGTCTATAAGAAATTTTCATCAGGAATAAACAAATCAGAAGATTCAAAAGGTTTTGATCTACTACTCCAACAGATGAATGAACTCTCCAGGGTTGTGGATTATAAAATGGGGGAGACGAACAAGATGATGAATGAGTCAGTGCGTACTCAGTTTGGTGAATCGGCCAAGTTGATTCGAGAAGTGACCGAAGGTTTAACCAAGCTTGATGAGACAAACCGTCAGGTGGTTTCTTTTGCAGATCAGCTTCAATCCCTAGAAGACATTTTAAAGAACCCAAAACAGAGAGGGATACTCGGTGAATATTATCTAGAGACGCTTTTGAAGAACTGTATGCCCCCAGGGAGCTACCAGATGCAATATGAGTTAGGGATGAATGATGACGGCGCACGTCTGATCCCAGATGCGGTTGTGTTCGTGAAGGATAAAATCATCCCCATAGATTCCAAGTTTTCACTAGAGAACTATAATCGCCTTGTAGAAGAAAAAGATCCGGTGCAGAAAGAAAGATTAGAAAAATTATTTGTTAGTGATTTGAAAAACAGGATTACTGAGACTTCAAAATATATACAACCGAGCAAGGGGACGATGGATTTTGCTTTCATGTTTATTCCCCATGAGGCGATCTACTATGACCTGATTGTAAACAAGATAGGCGCCCTGCAAGAGGAGACAGAGAGTTTGGTGCAACGCGCTGCTTCAAAGTACAAAGTGATCATAGTTTCTCCTACATCTTTCCTCGCGTATCTTCAAACAGTTTTGCAGGGATTGAAAGCACTTCAGATAGAAGAAAAGGCTCAAGAGATTGTCAAAAGGGTAGAGGATCTCGGCAGGCATTTGAAAACATATGAAGAGTATTACACCAAACTAGGTAACACATTGGGTACCGCTGTTAACCACTATAACGGCGCAGGCAAGGAGCTCCTCAAGATAGACAAAGATGTCCTAAGGATAACGGGCACGGGGGTAGGCCTGGAGACAGTTACTGTAGAGAAACCCGCCCTGGAATAGCCTTTTTGGCCCCAAAATGCCTCTTGGCGGTTGCTTTTTAGGGCTTTATATGTAGAATAGGTGTCCTATATGGCAGAAGCAAAAACAGTCAAAACCAAAGCAAAGAAGGCTACCACTGTAGCTGAAAAGGCTCCTAAAACCCCTAGAGCACCTAAGGCAGAGAAGACAGGCGAATTTGCTATCTTTGCTACTGGGGGCAAGCAATACAGAGTTTCTCCTGGGGACTCTTTAAAGATCGAGAAGATCATCGGTGAACACAAAGAAGGGGATAAGATTGTCTTCGACAAGGTTCTCCTCGTCGGTGATGGATCAACCGAGGCCACTATCGGTACCCCATATATCTCTGGTGCCAAGGTCAACACTACTTTGAAGAAGATCGGCAGGTACAAAACTATCGACGTGATCAAATACAAACAGAAATCCAGATATTTCAAGAAAAACGGCCATCGCCAGCCATACTTCGAAGTCACAATCGACTCAATAAAATAAATAAAATTCCCCGAAAGGGGAGTTTTATTTTGTTCTGTGCAAGAATGCGCTTTTGAGGGTTTCTGGGTCAGCGTATTCGAGCTCTGCGCCGGTGGAGAGGCCACGGCCCAGCTCTGAGATGACATAAGTAGAACCTTTGTACTTGTCCCGTATAAAATCTGCGGTGTTTTCTCCTTCTGAATTTGCATTCATGGCGAGTATCACTTCCTTCAAGTTTTTCTCATGCTTTTTGATGATTTTCTCTAACTCATGTAGTCTGATTTTTTTCTCCGGCTCCTTTTCGAGGATGGGGAGTGAGCCACCGAGTACGAAGTATAGGCCTTTGTAACTTCCGCTCCTCTCTACGGCCTCGAGGTCAATGTCTCTCGGCACAACCATGAGCATTGAAGTATCCCTCTCTGTGTTTGAGCAGATAGAACAGAGCGAATGACTCGAACCATTTTTAGGGAAGAATCGTAGACATTCTGCACATTGAGTTATTTCTTTTTTCAAACTCTCCACAGCTCTGATAAGGTCGCTAACAAAGTTTCCGTTTCTAGACAAAATATAATAGACAAAGCGTTTGGCTTGCCTTGGTCCGATGCCAGGAAACTTGGCAAATATTTCAGTCAGTTTATCTATTGAATTCATTAAAAGTTTTTGAAATCTTCGTCTGCCTTGCCGTAGTTTGAGTAGTCTATTTCTACGAACATACCCTTGCGAGCATGGAAGTCCAGATTCACTTCGCCCAGTGGCCCATTTCTGTGCTTAGCTATGATAATTTGTTTTCTCTGTACCTCTTTAGTTTTTCCCGATTCGTCTCTTATATCATCATTCTCTGCGTGGATGAACATCACCAAGTCAGCATCTTGTTCGATAGAGCCCGAATCACGCAAATCAGATAGCTTTGGCTTGCCTCCACGGGTTTCCACTGCGCGGGAGAGCTGTGAGAGGGCGATAACAGGTATATCAAGCTCGCGCGCAAGGTGTTTGAGCGATCTAGATATCTCGGTGACCTGCTGAACCATAGAATCAGACTGCTTGGTCGTAGTTGGGGCCATGAGCTGTAGATAGTCTACGATTAAGAGCTTTAGACCTCTTTCAATCTTTAGTTTTCTAGCAGCAGAGCGCATTTTCAAAATAGTGTTACCAGCTTGGTCGTCTATATAGATAGGCGTCCGAGAAAGATCATCGAGTGCATCACGGATGTTTTTGAACACATCGTCTCTCCACGAACCTGTTTGCGTTCTCACGCCCTTTCTGATCACCGATTGATCTGTGCTTGACTGTGCAGAGACAATACGATCAACCAACTGATCAGCACTCATCTCGAGTGAGAATATACCTACTGGGTTACCGTATTCACTCGCAGTCCTGCGAGCGATGTCGAGCGCGAGTGCGGTTTTTCCTACAGAAGGACGTGCTGCAAGGATGATAAGGTCAGATCTCTGGAAGCCGCCGAGTATATCATCAAGGGATTTGAAACCAGTATTCACACCACGGAGTTCATGGTCAGCGCTTGAGAGTTTTTCGAACCTATCATATGCATCCATCAAAAGTGGTTTGAGGTCTTTGAATTTGCCGCCACCGGAGAAATGTTGAGTGATATCAAAAACTTTTTTCTCTGCATGATCGAGTATTTCTTCAAGCTCTCCAGCCTCGTTGAATCCAAGATGTGAGATAAATTCTGAAGCTTCAATCAGTTCGCGCATCATGAATTTTTTCATCACTATCTCTGCATAGTGTTTGACGTTCGCAGACGAAGGTACCATGGAGGTGAGTTCAGTGAGGAAGCTCGTACCGCCAATGCGTTCGAGTATGTCTTTCTCTTTTAAGCGAGAGGAGAGGGAGAGGAAGTCTATGGGTTGGTGTTTGCTAAAAAGTTCGAGCATGTTCTCAAACACTAGCCGATTCTTCTCAAAATAAAATGACATCGGACTGACTATGTCCATCACTTCATAAATCGAATCTGGACGGAGCATGATAGATCCAAGAAGAGCCATCTCTGCTTCTAGAGATTGTGGGGGAATGCGGAGCTTTAATTTGTCTATATTGGAGATAGAGTTGTACGCCATACCTGTATGCTAGCAACTAGGTACAAAGACACGCAAGGCAATAACGGTTTACAAGTCCTGCATAAGTTGTGGACTAGAAAATTTAGGCTCTTTCGACTGACTGACCAGCATCAGAATCTTTGATTTTATAGCCTTTTGACTCTATTTCTTGCCTCAATTCGTCTGCCTTGGCCCAATCCCTGGTTTCTCGAGCTACAGCCCTCTCGTTTAGGAGTTTTTGTATATCGTCTGATAATTCTTTAATTTCGTATTCGTTCTGCTCCAAGTTTAAACCAAGGAATTTGTCGAAGTACAGGAGTGTCGCTAAGGTATCCTTGTAAGAAACTTCATCACCTGCAAGCTTTGAAAGTTTCCAGACGATCGCCAATGCTTCCGGTGTATTAAGGTCATTTTCGATCGCCTCTAGGAATTCTGTTTTATACTTCTCATTTACCTCACCTTCCATATCGTTATTTGCTTGTTGGGCTACAAATCCGAAGAATATTTTTAACCGTTTGTAAGCATTTTCAGCGGCTTCGAGTGCTTCCCAAGAGAAATTCGTGGGAGTTCGATAGTGCGACAGAAGTAGGAAGTATCTATAGGCGACAGGGGAGAAGCCTTTTTCAACCAGGGTTTTGATCGTGATGTGGTTTCCGAGGGATTTGGCCATCTTCTCTCCGGTGATATTTACAAATTCATTGTGGATCCAAAAATTTGCCATCTGGCATCCACATGCGTTCTCAGATTGAGCGATCTCGTTGTTGTGGTGGATGGGGGCGAGGTCGATGCCTCCAGTATGGATATCAAAATGCTCTCCAAGATATGCCTTGGACATAGCCGAACATTCTATATGCCAACCAGGGAATCCATGACCCAAATCACTCGGGTATCCCATGTCTTTGTTGAACTTCCATAGCGCAAAATCTTTTTGGTTTTTCTTTTCTGTATTTGCTTCAACTCTTGCCTGGCCCTCATTTTCGTTTTTGTTTATACCGCCAAGCTTTCCATAATTTTGGTCTTTAGATGTATCAAAATACACTCCGTCGCTTGTGTTATAGGTGAATCCTTTTTTCTCAAGTTGTCGAATTATCTCTATATCTTCCTCTATGTGCTCACTGGCCTTGGGTAACACGTGTGGCGTCAGGATGTTTAAGCTACCGATGTCCTCTTTGAACCTGTCTGTGTAGAAACTAGCGAGCTCCCGCATGGCATCCATGGTGATTGGCTTACCCTCACGTTTTAGGCCTTTGGTCATTTTGTCTTCACCAGAGTCTCCATCACCAGAAAGCTGTCCTACATCAGTGATGTTCATAACCTGCTTTACTTCCATACCATGAATTTCAAAATTTCTACGCAGAATATCCGCCAAGAAAAAAGCTCGGAGATTACCTATATGAGCATGGTCATAAACTGTCGGACCACAGTTATACATAGAAACATGACCTGCCTTTATGGGTTTAAATTCCTCGACCTTGCCAGTGAGAGTATTATGAAGTTTGATCATGGTTTTATCGCTTCAAAAAAGTATAACATGTACGAATAGGGGTTTACTGCGTATCTCCAGGGTGAGATAATCTACCGAATGGATCAGCACAAGAAGGTAGGATCGAGAATCTTTCTCATCATCATATTGGTTTCCTTAGTATTTTATTGGGGATTTTACTTGGGCAAATCAAGTATCGAGGCGGCTGAGTCTCCTACTTCTTCTAAGCTTGAAAATATAACAGAGAACAAACCCTCCTCTGTCGACTTCGCTCCTTTTTGGAAGGCGTGGAATCTTTTGAATGAAAAATATGTGCCTTCCGCAACTTCGAGCAAAGAGATAACAGATGAAGACAAAGTTTGGGGGGCAATCTCTGGACTAGCGTCATCTTTGGGTGATCCATATACAGTGTTTTTTCCTCCGACTCAGTCAGAATTGTTTGCTGCAGATATAAGAGGGAACTTTGAAGGCGTGGGAATGGAGCTGACTGCAAGAGACGGTGCTTTGGTGGTGATTGCGCCTCTGAAGGGTAGTCCAGCAGAGAAGTCAGGACTTTTGCCCGGGGACCGGATACTCAAAATTGACGACAAAGACACTGGAAACATCAGTACAGAGGATGCGGTTAAACTTATTCGTGGACCAAAAGGAACAGAGGTCAAATTTAGTATCTCACGAACAGGTAGAGCCCAGGCTTTTATTGTGTCTGTCATCAGAGACACCATCGATATACCAACAATTGATACTAAAAATCTAGGTAACGATATTTTCAAAATAGATCTTTATAGCTTTACTGCTGGTTCTCCAAACTTGTTTAGAAAAGCTCTAAGAGAATTTGTTGAGTCTGGTAGTCATAAACTTGTTCTCGATTTGCGTGGTAACCCCGGTGGATACCTAGAGGCAGCCATAGACATGGCTAGCTGGTTTCTCCCTTCGGGCAAGATTGTAGTTCGAGAGAATTTTGGAGAAGGCAAAGAAGAGATTGTCTACAGATCTAAGGGGTACGATGTTTTTACTGATAAATTAAAATTTGTGGTTCTGGTGGACGGTGGATCTGCCTCCGCTTCAGAGATCTTTGCTGGTGCTGTAAAAGAGCACAAGAGGGCGGTCATCGTAGGGGAGAAAACTTTCGGTAAGGGTTCCGTTCAAGAGCTCGTCGACATCACCTCCAAGACTTCACTGAAGATCACTATCGCACGCTGGTTGACCCCCGATGGTACATCTATATCCAAAGATGGTGTAGTGCCTGATTTCGAAGTAAAACGAACTGAAGCAGACGTCAAAGCGGGGAAAGATCCACAGCTTGAGAAAGCTCTCGAAATACTGAATAATTAGGGTCTATGAAGGTTATCTTACTAAAGGATGTGAAGGGGATCGGACGTCGCTTCGAAGAGAAAGACGTATCTGATGGACACGCTTTGAATTTCCTCATACCCCAAAAACTAGCTACTCCGGCTACGGGCGGCAGTGCTGGTCAGATTAAGGCGATGAAAGACAGAGAGAGTCAGCACAAGGATGCAGAAAGTAAAAAACTACTCGAGAACATAAGCAAACTCAAAGAGTCAGAAGTGGTGATGGTGGCCAAAGCAAATGAAAAAAATCATCTCTTCGCATCTTTAACTAAAGAAAAGATTTCCGAATTTCTGTCCAAAGAAAAGCAAATCAACATCGCTCCAGAACTTATTCTCCTCCCAAGTCCGATCAAAGAACTTGGAACCTTCGATATCTCCATAAAAACAAACAGCGACAAAACTTCTCACTTCACTCTAACGATCAAGTCAAATTAACCTTCCCCCGTGTCAACCTGGCAGGTTGACACACCACGGGGATGGGACTCATAATTAAACAAAGATAATTTTGATGTTTAGATATTACGCAAAGCTCCTATCAGTACCACTGACGTTTTTACTCCTTTATATATCGCTTGCAGCGGTGTGGCTGGTGTTTGATTTTCCAGAGACACAAGAACTTTTGGTTGTTGTAAATTACTGGTTTGATAAATATGGACTACCAGCGCTTTTTATATGTTCAGTTTTGGAGGGCATACTTCTTGTCGGTACGTATTTCCCTGGGGTATTTGTAATCTTCGTCAGCGTTATTTTGGCGGATAATCCAATAGAGGCTATTTTTGCAATCCTTGTTGGCACAGCGGGTTTGATGATCGCGCATATTATAAATTATATTTTGGGTAAATATGGATGGTACAGGTTATTTGTTAAGTTTGGGTTACAAAATGCTATCGGGCAGTCCCAAACCAAATTATTGAAAAGAGGACCCATAGCTATACTCGGAAGTTACTGGTCTCCGGCCTTGGGTGCGCTTACAGATACAGCAGCAGGGATAATGCAGATGCCGTTTAAAATATTTATAACCTACTCACTCATGTCGGCGGTTTTATGGAACAGCTTTGTTGGATCAATCGTCTATGTATGGGGAGATGGCGCGCTTTCTATAGCTTCACCTGGTGGTCAACGCAATTTTCTCTTATATGCAATTATCGGTTTTTGGATAACTGCATTGTTGGTAGGGGATTTTATAGAAAAACGAAAGAACCGCCAGGGGGCGGTTCTTTAGAGCTTACTTAACTTCGACGGGGAGGATGTGCATGACTTTCTTGAGCACAGTTTTGTTATCGAAATGTATTTTGCGTTTGTAGCCGAGCTTGACCTCACCTGCCTTGAGGGCAAACAGGGTGTGATCCTTGCCTATACCCACGTTCTTTCCGGGGAGAACGTCTGTACCTCTTTGGCGAACCAAAACTGACCCGACCTTGGCAAAAGAGCCGTGGGTAAGCTTAACACCCAAGTATTTTGGATTGGAATCTCGGCCGTTTTTGGTTGTACCTGCGGACTTTTTATGTGCCATAACGTTGTATAATTAGCCAGATGAGTATACCCAAAGAGCCAGATAAAATCAAGACCACAGAGAGCTTGGTGACCACAGAAACTGTCTCTTTTGGTCCAAATGGCCATATAGAAGATAAATCAGTCCTAGCTAGGTACTTTTGGGCTATTTGCCTGATATTGGTGTCGCTCCTCAGTTTTGGTGTGGGGAGGCTATCAAAGGTGGGGGTTGGGGGTGAGATAAAATTTACTTATGATCCGAGCCTATCTGCTTTAATGCAGAGTCAAAAATCTGAAAAGCAAACAAAATCGACAGAGGCCAATATCGATCAAATAAATACCTCAACAAATGTAGCTGTGGTCGCTTCGAGTAAGGGAACCAAGTATCACTACCCAAATTGTCCTGGGGCTCGCACTATTTCAGAAAAAAATAAAATATCTTTTGCAAGTGTGGCCATGGCCGAATCAGCAGGTTACACACTAGCCTTGAACTGCAAACCGAAATAATTAGGTGATAGAGAGAATAGAAAAATTGTGCGATAATTGAGGATAAATGATGATTAAACGACCTAAACCGGCCGGACTCGGCAGATCTTTGTCTCTTGGTTGGTTTCTTGCATACAGACAAGTCAGGAGATCTAGTTGGGCTACGACAGCCCTCATTGTTTTTGTGATGATGCTGACATTCTTAAACCTTGTTGTCGTCCGGGGTGTGCTGGTCGGACTTATCCAGGGATCTACAGATGTTTATAAAAAATATTACGCTGGGGATATCATCATCTCATCGCTCCCTAAAAAGGATTATATAGAGAACAGTCCAAATATAGTGAACATCGTTGATGGGCTACCATGGGTAGAAAGTTATTCGGCTAGATATGTTGTCGGGGGTACAGTTGAAGCAGAATATAAAACCAAATTAAGAGAAACAGATGCAGCGAACCAAGCAAGTGGCTTGGTCGCTGGGATAGACCCGATCAAAGAGGATCAAACCACAAACCTTTCCAAGAAAATGGTTGAGGGCGAGTATCTAACTCCATCAGATACGGATTCCGTTCTCCTCGGGTCAACTCTGTTGAAAAAGTATACAAATGTAGATGTGCCAGGGTTTACTTTGCTCGAGAGAGTTAATATCGGAGATAGGGTCAGATTAAAAATAGGAGAAAATGTTAGAGAAGTTACCGTCAAGGGGTTTATCCAAACCAAAACAGATGTTGATCAACGCATCATCATGCTTGATTCAACTCTGCGCAATCTTATCGGTAGAGGCGACTACAATGTGGATGAGATTGCGGTCAAACTCGTCCCGGGCTCGGATGTTTTAGTGGTAAAGAGCGCTTTACAAAAGAGTGGGGTGGGGGAGACTGCTCGAGTCCAGACCGCTGACGAAGCTCTACCCAGCTTCCTCATAGATATAAAAAATACTTTTGCTGTGCTTGGTAACGTGGTCGGCTCTATCGGTTTGGTGGTGGCATCTATTACTATTTTTATCGTCATATTCATTAATGCGATCACCCGCAGGAAGTATATCGGGATCTTGAAGGGAATAGGGATCAACTCTATCTCTATTGAGTTCGCATATGTGCTTCAGTCGGTTTTCTACGCACTCCTCGGTATTTTGTTTGGAATGTTAATCCTCTACGGACTCCTGGTGCCGTTTGTTGATGCACATCCGATCAAGTTCCCATTTTCTGATGGCATTCTAGTTGCTGAACTTTCTTCTACTCTTATCCGTGCGGGGTTACTCATGTTCGCGACGATTATCGCAGGCTACATCCCCGCGAGAATCGTGGTCAAGCAAAATACGCTTGATGCGATATTGGGTAGGTCTAGTGAAAAACCAAAAAAATGATTGAAGTAAAAAATCTAGTAAAGAAATTTGAGAGTGGTGAAGGTGTGCTTCTTGCTGTTAACAATGTTTCTTTCAGCGTAAGCACTGGAGAATTTGTGGCTATCACAGGGAGGTCGGGTTCAGGTAAATCAACCCTAATGTATCAGCTCGGCTTACTGGATCACCCATCTGAAGGGAGGATTATTATCGACGGTGAAGACATCACAGATCTGCCACACCATGAGAGAACATCTATTCGTCTGAATTCTCTTGGGTATGTGTTTCAGGATTATGCCTTGCTACCAGAATTATCTGCTATAGAAAATGTACTCATCCCTCTCCTTATGCAGGGATTGCCACAAACGGAGGCACTAGAGAAAGCCAAAAATTCGCTTGTCCGCATAGGACTTGGAGATCGTTTGCACCACCTTCCATCTCAGCTTTCTGGTGGGCAACAACAACGTGTTTCTATTGCTAGGGCGATAGCCCATGATCCGAAAATTATTTTTGCAGATGAGCCAACAGCAAACCTAGATTCAGAATCGTCTCTTTTGGTTTTAAAAAACTTTATTGAATTAAATAACGAAGGGCAGACTATTCTCATGGTCACTCATGAGCCAGAGTATGCGGCGATGGCTCACAGAGTGATAACTCTTTCAGATGGAGAAATATCAAGTGACAAGTGGAATAAAATAAAATAAGGTATAGTAGTAACCCATATGATAAAAAACAAACTCAGCATCCTGGTAAATAAAATAAAATCACTATCCAAAAGACAGAGGATATTTTCTATAATTGGCATTATAGTTTTGTTTTTTATTCTCTCTAGTATAGGAGGGGAAGATAAAACAGAAGTCGTGTTAGTGACTAGGGGGACAGTAGAAGAAGAAGTTTTGGTGACCGGTAAAACAAAATCACGTACTGAGGTCAACTTGGGGTTCGAGGCTTCTGGTAGAATTGTTTTCTCTAATGTAGAAGTTGGATCCAAGGTTTATGAAGGGCAAACGCTCGTCGAGTTGGATCAGAGTGACCTATTGGCTAAACTGCGTAAAGCAGATGCTAATTTGAACCAGGCTTTGGTAGAACTTGAGTCGACCAAGAGGACCAGTGTTGTCTCAAACCAAACTGCAGAGGACGCTCTACTTCTCAATCTGAAGGATGCATACATAAAATCTGATAATGCTGTAAGGAACAGCATCGACCAGTTCTTCACTAACCCAGTCGGACAAACACGCAAATTCAACCCTTCGATAATAGTGGACGGTTTTACTTATTATGGAGATATTAATGAAAGTGTAAAAAAAGATATAACTGCAGATAGGCAGATGATCGAGAAACTCCTATCTGAATGGGAATTGGCACAAGCAAGCCTCAATAAACAAAGTGATTTGGAGGAGGGATTCATGCTCGCGCAAAATAATTTGAATCAAGTGCAGGTTTTTGTAGAGAAAGTCGCAAATGCCATAAACTCTTTCTCCTACAAAGATCAGAATTATAATGTGATCAGGAACAATGACACCATAGAGAGTTACAAGGCCACCATGTCGGTGACTCGAACATCTCTAACTACAGTAGGTACAAATATGCTGGCTGCGAAGGATAAGTACAACAGCGCACCACAGGAGGTGGGGATGGGTAAATCACTCGATCTAGTGCTTATCGAAGAGGCCAAGATAGAATCTCTTCGTGCTGATAAGGCACTCATAGAAGCAGATTTGAGGAAGACAGTGTTAAGGTCACCTATAAATGGTTTGGTGACAAAGATGGATGCCAAGAAAGGAGAGATAGTGACTACGGGAGGATCTTTGGTTGGTATAATTTCTGACGAATTACTCCAGATAGAGGCTTTTGTATCCGAGGTGAACATAGGCAAGGTCAGGGTGGGGAACAGGGTGTCGGTAGAGTTCGATGCGATCAAAGATACAGAGTATTCGGGCAAAGTAGTTTATGTTGACCCAGCTTCAACCTTGGTCGATGGTGTGCCAACATACAAAGTCACGGTTATCTTTGATAATAGTGATACAAGCAAGGATCTGTCTGTTATTCGAAGTGGTCTGACAGCAAACTTGAAGATAGAAACCAAGAAAATAGAAGACGTTCTAAAGATCCCTGAATACGCCCTAGAGAAGAGATCCGATGGTAATTTTGTCCTTGTGCTATCAGATAGTGGGGAAGAGGAGAGGGAAGTGGAGGTGGGTCTACGAGGAAAGGATGGCCAAATTGAAGTAATCTCCGGTCTTTCTGTGGATGAAAAGATCAAAGTTTCTGCAAGTAACTAAAACCTTGAAAAAGAGCTAAAATAGTGGTGTGGAGATACAGTTAAAACACGGCTATAAATAAGGGTATTGTTAGTTTTTGAATGACTAAAAAGCTTGACTTTTGGTTTGTAAAATGCTAGTATAAAAGGGAATCAGCAAGGGCTGATTTTTCGTTTGGGGGTGATATGTCGGTAACTGCGTCCCAAATTTAAAAGTTTATCCTACTGTTATTTTACAGCTTACGACCCTCAGTCTTCTCTTCAGCCTCTCATCCTCGGCTGCTGCAGTCCTACCTGCGATGCTCCCGTCTGATCAGGCGATAGCCCTTCCGGAAGTAGCGATAACAGAGTCCTTGGAACCAGAGATAGTTGAATCAGAAGATTATGAGCCGATTACTGACACTGAAAACGTAGAACGTTTCGTCGCCGATTACTTCGAGGATACACCTATTCTCGCTCGTATCGCCGAATGTGAGTCACAGTATCGCCAGTTTAATTCTAAAGGTGATGTGCTACGTGGGGTAGAGAACCCACTCGATGTCGGTGTGATGCAGATCAATGAGAAGTATCACCTCGAAGATTCGAAAAAGCTCGGGTTTAACATCTACCATATCGAAGGGAATGTCGCTTATGCGGAATACCTATACGAGAAGCAGGGTGCTAAACCATGGATGTCTTCTTCTCCTTGTTGGGCAAAATATACCCACAAGGAACTAGCAAGGAAGTAATCCTCATAAAACCCCGTTGCAGAAATGCACGGGGTTTTATGTTGTTATTGACTATTTATATATTTTGGGTTATTATTTATAAAGGCAGTTCCGTAGTAAAACAGCAACATTACTATCACCGCCGGGGATGATTAATATGGAAGAGACGACCCGCAGGTTTGTTTTCATCAGCAAGGAACCGATCTTCAGGGTCGAGTCGAGGCCGATCACGGGTCGAGTGCTACGTCAGTGGCACTCGAAGATCGATCACCACACGGCCTACTGGGCACTCATATCCGCGGACGAGGATCTCTATTCGGGAATCTTCAGCTTCAAGAACCCAAGCGCGGTGGACCTGTGGAGCTTCGGCATCAGCCAGCAACAGGTCGACCACTTCCTCATCTACGTCGGTCATGGGATGCGGATGCAAGACGTGGTTGAACAGTTCAACCAGGCCAACATCGATCCGGCCAAGGTGACCTACGTCGTGTGCCCGTGCCAGACCATCGACGAGAAAGGGGAGTACCTCAACCTCGTCAGAAGCTGGGGCTCTCGTGCTAAGGTCATCGGCTGTGGTGTCTCGGCCATGGAGATGGGTGCTCTCATCCAGGAATACCTGGAGACGGGCGAGGTCAAGTAAGCCTCTGACCATCGGTGTAATGTTGTGTGTTCACAAAGCCTGCCTCCACTGGAGAGCGGGCTTTCTTCTTGGGGGAGAGACTTATATAAGAATAGATGAACGTCGCACAATATATCTTTGCGGTATCTAATATAGGAAGCTTTTGACCGAACCACTTCCCCACAGGCAATTTAATTTTTTGACCCAACCCATCAAGTAGTCACAAATTAAATATTTATTTTATTTTAAATTATTTTAATTCACTTCCCCCATGAATGGTATACGGGATCTATTTTTAAAATTTGTTATTTCAACACTTTTTGTTTTTTGCTCCTTTTGGTCAAAAACATCATTTTGGCCCCCGGTCGACATCATGCTTGATCCAAGCATCAACATACCCTTGCCATACCTCTTTTTGACCTTGTCGAAGGCCTTGAACACATCGTCCCATCTGTTTATTCGTTTAAATGACCCGAACAGGTCATTTGAGACGTGGTCTGGATCAACTAATACAGATAAAGTAACCCCAGAGGCCCTATAAAAAAGATTTGGTTCGTAGATATGTTCAAAAGTCTTTTTAATTTCTTCCAAAACTAAAGACGGATTAGAAAGAGCATTCGTCAGAGGTATTTCTTGTCTATGGTATTTGAACTCAGCTGTTTTCAAAAAATAATGTATTTTTTTGGATGCGACACCAGCCGTCCTTGCTCGCGTACACACTTCTTCAACATTCTTTGATAATTCTCCAAAGATAGTATTTCGGTTGGTGGTCTTTGGGAAAGTTCTAGTGCTTTGGATGCTTTGCTGTTCGTCTTCGTTTTTAGTGCTATGTAGTTTGTATACAGATGTACCACGCAGTTCATGCCAAGTTTCGAGTTGTGGTAAGGATAGATTATCTTTTACCCACTCCCCGCTCTTATTTATAAAATCAAGAGCTGTTCGTATGCCTAATCTTTGGATTTTTAGAGTGGTCTGTGGACCGATACCCCAAACCTTGCCTATAGGTAGGTCGTGCAGAAATGATTCTATGTTTATAAAGTTAATGATTGTTAAGCCGTTTGGTTTTTGGTGCTTGGAGGCAATTTTGGCTAATACTTTGGTAGGGGCAATACCTATGGAGAATGTTACCCCGAGCTCTTTTTCCAATGCTTGTTGTATTTCTTTGCCTGTATTTATTGGATCTGTCGATAAGTTAGTTATATCTGCAAAGCATTCGTCCACAGAATACTCTTCTACTGACGCTGTGTACCGCCTGACTATCTCATACATTCTGTGTGCAAATATTTTGTAGTTTTTATAATTTGAATTTACAACTATTGCTTGCGGGTACAGTTTCTTGATTTGAAATACAGGCATGCCTCTAAAGATGCCGAGGGCTTTGGCTTCTGTGTTCATGGAAGTGGCTATACCCCTTTCCATGCCCGTAACCACAGGCTTCCCTCTCAAGCTTGGATTTAAAGAGATCTCACATGAAGCAAAAAATGAATCTCCATCTACGTGTAAAATAGTTTTCTGCATTCTTACTAGCATAGCATCCTCTGTTTTGTATTAAGAAAGCCACCCTTTCGGGTGGCTTGTGGTCAGAGCCTGCTGTATTCGACGTGCGCGAGGCTGAGCCGGAGCTGTATCAGGTTGCTCTTCATCCCGACGCCTCTCGCTGTCTTCTTGACCCATGCCCCGATCTGCTGGTGCCGTTCAGCGAGGTCCTTGTTGTTCCGCCATTCTTGGAAATTGCCCGAGATGTCGATGAAGATGTCGAGTTCCCCACGGGCCGGAACCTCGATGAGAACCACGTTCTTCACCACCAGAGCCTCGATCACCGCGGTTCTGATTCCCCGCCGGAAACTCGCCATGAATCTCTTGACCTCGGCCCTCTCCTTGATCATCTCGTGGGTGTAGACCGTCACAAGCGGCATGGAGCCCTCCTCATGGGTTTGGGGTGGTTTTGGTTCCGCCGACAACAATACTGTTTGTTTTGAATTTGGTCAATATCACTATTTTTATACTAAGAAAGCCGAATCACTTGGATTCGGCTTTTGGCTCTGGATGTTCGGGGGCCACGTAGCCACAACTTCCGCACTCCAGCTTCTTCTCGTTCCAAGCCGGAGGTTTCTTGCCGCATTTCGGGCACTTCACTTCGGCCGGCGCATCATCCTCTTTCAAGGGTCCTCCGCGAGTGGTGTCAGTACGGGTTCATGAACATGATGGCCAAATTGATGTCTCGAGAGTAATTCGGCACAGCATCAGTCCATGTCATCATCTTGCGAACCCAACGGTTGGGTCCTTCCTTGCCGATGATGATGAAGTTCGGATTCGCCCACGACCTTCCTCGCTCATTGTGCCTCGCGGTTTTTTCCTCCGCGAACCTGATGAGCTTGCCGAGCTCTTCTTCGTTGTAGTCACCGGGGTCACCCACGATGGCGACGATGGATGACCACTCCGCATCTGACTTCGGCAGAGGCGCTTCGTGTCCAGCGAGGTTCTTCACATGGAAACGCCCGCAGGAATCCTTCGTGGCTCGCGGCAGCTTCTGTGCCGCTTCGAGCAAGGTCGCAAGTGTCAAGCTGAAATCCTCTCATCTAAGGGTTTGTGCTTCTACGAATGTCCTTCAGCACAGTACCACAAAAACTCAAAATATCAAATTAATCGATCAAGCCTTCCCACCATTTGAAAGTAAATTGCATGAATACGTACATCGTCCCATAAATCGGTAGAAGCAGAAAAAATAGAAATTTTTTGAAACCTTTCATGGCCGTATAAGTTATTTCTGTATTGGAGTGACGTTCTTCTCTCCCCAATCAAGGAATAGTTCAAAAGTATGCCAAACAAGACTAAACACAGGCCAAACTATTTTCTCCCAAATAAAGATTACTGGTGCAGAGATGTAACCCCACACAACATTAAACACCCGACCAATATAGCTTGTTGTCTCTTGCCCCTGTTCTGAGCTTACAGCGTCGAAGATAGACCAATCCAAAAAGTATTTGAGTAAAATCAAAGCGATTATTATAAGTATAACCTTGCCTATAATTCCTTTCTGCTTTTGATTCATGATGACTTAAGTCTATTAGAGCGCTGGGAGGTATGCAAGCGGATCAAGGTATCCAGCAGGTCCAGCTTTGGAGATAGGTATATAAACATTTTTACAATTAATGCTGTTTGAGTACAGCTCCACACTGACCGCCTGGGTGACATACAAACCAAAATGTAGATGTGGACCGGTTGAATATCCTGAACCGTTTCCTCCTATAGCACCACCCGAATATCCTATTATTTGACCCGTCGATACTTTTTGACCAACAGTAACAAGTGAATTTGATAGGTGGCTATAGAAAGAAGATAGGCCGTTGTCGTGCCTGACCAGTAACCACCTTCCGTAGGATTTACATGATTTGGATAAATCAGTGTTACCCGATCCGGTGACAACACCATCCTTCACAGACAATACTGCGCTTCCAACAGAAGCGGCAAAATCTACACCACTATGACTCTGTGACGTATAAAGACGCTTTGCATCTACAGTAGCTCCGAACATTTGAGTTACTCTGATTTTTTCAAGTGGCCAAGCTAACACAGCCGGCGAGGCTTCTGGTATGAGGTTTGGATCGAGCACTAGTTTTAATTGAGATTCAAAGTTGAAGAGATCTGATTCAAATTTTTTCTGGTTCGCGATATTTTCTGAGAGCATCTTCTGATACTCCGCTTCTTTGTTTTTGGTTTGAATTAGAAGGGCGGTCTGGTTAGCTTGAGTAACCTCTACTACCTTTTTTTGGCCACCGAGTTCAGTATTAAAGTTCTGTAGTTCTTTTTTTGTTTTTTCTTTTTTGTCCCTCTCTATCTCCAGAGCATTTTTTGTTGCCCTCAGGAAGGCTATTTCTTCACCCAGTCCATCCTGCAGGTCTCCCAAGGCGCTTCTGTCGTGCCACACCTCAGATATTTTCTTATAGGTCAAAAGGTCAGCTATCATTGACTTCGAGTCATAGCTTGCCAGTTTTTGGATGCTCATACTAATAGCTTTCTGGTGCGTGTCTATATCCCTTTCCTTTTCTGTCATAGAGTTCTCTAGGGATTTTATGTTCAGCTCTGCCCCATTGATTTTTGATTTAGTTACTTTGATATCCGTTTCCAGTTTTTTTCTGGTCGCATCGAGAGATTTGACAGTGCCTTGGAGGGTTTTACCTTGGTTGTTTAATATATCGAGCCCTTTCTGAAGTTTTATTTGTTCTTCTTGGAGTTTTTGTTTTTGAATATTTGCTTCCTCTATTTTCTGTCTAAGGCTGTCTGCTGTTTCTGCGACAACAAATTGAGGCACCAAAAAAAGCATCATCAAACATATAAAGAGTATCTTTATATTTTTTTGCATTTTATTCCAAAAGTTTTATAGCCTTTTCTATTCTCTTCTCAGTTTTATCTTGACCTAGCAAACTCATAAGGGTGAATGGATCCGGTGACTTTTCTCTTCCGGATAGGGCATAGCGTAGAGGCCAAAGCACATCGCCCTTCCCCACCTCTTCTGCGTATTTCATGATGCCGTCTTTATTCCCCACCATCTTTACTACATGCTTTAGATGTTCCAAAGTTTTTTCTTTTGTTGAGTTTTTCCAGATTATTTTTTCTAAATTTAAATCTGGCTCCATAAACACGTAATCGATTTCCCCGTCAGCAATTAGTATGTCTATATCAGAGAGAATATCAATGCGTTCAAGGATCAAATCGACGATTTTTTCTGGCACAGACACATCAGGGAATTTTTCCAAGATTTTCTGTGTTACCACACTGGACAGTTCCTCCTTGGGCAACATCTTCAAATGCTCACGGTTTATCCAGCGCAGTTTCTTCTCATCAAATATAGCTCCGCCCTTTTGGACCTTGTCGATGTCAAAAGCTTCTACCAATTCGCTCAAGCTGAATATTTCTTTCTCCGTACCGGGATTCCATCCGAGGAGGGCATAAAAGTTTAAAAGAGCATCAGATAAATATCCTTGATTCTTATAGTACTCAACCCACACTGCTTCGCCGTGCTTTCTCTTTGATAGCTTCTTTCTATCCGCGTCTAATATGAGGGGTAAATGGGCATATATAGGCCTATTTGCCCCTATAGCCTCCTGTATGAGGATCTGGCGAGGGGTATTGGAGATGTGGTCCTCACCACGAATTACGTGGGTTACTCCCATCTCATGGTCATCCACAACTACAGCCAGATGATAGAGGGGTTCCTCGGGGCTTTTGGCGATGACGAAGTCCTTTAGTTCTGTGGTATCGAACTCCACCTCCCCTCTTATCAGGTCATCAAATTTTATTTTCTTATTTGGATTTTTAAATCTAACCACCTCACTTCTCTGTCCTTCTTCCTGTGGTTCTTCTTTGGATATATAGGCTGTCCCATTGTCGAGCATTTTTTGAACATAATTCTTATACACCTCAGTCCTTTCTGATTGTCTAAAAAATTCATCACAGGTTAATCCAAGCCAAGATAGCCCGTCCAAAATATTCTTCTCAAATTCTTTAGTAGATCGTTCCTTGTCTGTGTCTTCAATACGCAGGATAAACTTGCCTCCATATTTTTTGGCAAAGAGATAGTTAAACAACGTAGTGCGCGCCGTACCCACGTGCAAGTTTCCCGTTGGTGATGGTGCCATCCTCACTACAATTTTTTTGTTTGGATCAATCATGATTCTATCTCGTGAGAAAGTGCGATCTTCAGTATCTCTTCTGCTATCTCGTGCGCTGCTGTTGGTTTATAAAACGCCTTAGCTGCTTGCTTCATCCTCTCTCTTTCCACAGGGTTGTTCACTAGGCGATCGATCTCTGATGCCAAAATACTTGCAGTGAGGTTCTGCTCTTCTATAACTTCTCCAGCACCGGACCTCGCATAAGCGAAAGCATTTGATCTTTGGTCATGGCTCACTGATTCAGGTATAGGGATGATGATTGAAGGTGTTCCCCAAGCGGCTATTTCAAATATTGTTGATCCAGCTCTGGACACAACTACATCTGCCACACCAGCGGCCATACGCATCGCAAGTGGGTTTAAATAGTCAAATGGTTTGTATCTGTCTTTGTGTTCAGAGTTTATAAGGACCGCTTCACTCGTTGATTTTGATTCAGCGATATTGTTTTTGCCTGTCTGATGTATTATCGAATATTTTTTTACTAGCTCAGGTAGTCCTTCAAGTAAAATATCATTTATACTCTCTGCTCCTTGTGAACCGCCGAGGACAAGGATCACAGGGACACCCTCTTCGAGTTTTAGGTATTCTCTGGCTCCCTCTGATATGGGCACGGTCAGATCTTTCCTTACGGGATTTCCAGTATGCGCAACTTTTTCTTTAGGGAAATATTCTGCTGCTTCAGGGTATGAGATAGCGATTTTTTCTGCAAATTTTCCAGCCCACAAATTAACCTTGCCTGGTTTAGTATCTGATTCGTGTATAACCACGGGTATACGAAGAATTCTTGCTGCTACGAGCGTTGGGAAGCTCCCATACCCCCCTTTGCCAAAGATAACGTCTGGATATATTTTGTAGACTTCATAAAGTGAACCCAGGATTCCCCAAGCAGTTTTGAACAGATCAAAAAAATTCAATATTGAAAAATATCTGCGGAGTTTACCAGCACTATTTTTTTTGTAAGCTATGTCCTTTTCAAACAGTAGTCCCGCATTATATGGAGTTGGGGACATGTAGAACAATTCTGGTTCTAGCAGTCGTTTCTCCTTGGTTATGTTTTTTATCTCATCCGCGATAGCGATGATTGGATAAAAATGTCCACCGGTTCCTCCTCCAGTAAAAAGTATTCTCATGTGCGTTGTGTGACTTGGGTTTTAGATATAGAGAGGACGATACCAACTTCAAGTAAGGTGATAAAAAGCGATGTGCCACCATGACTGACAAAAGGCAAAGTAATCCCCGAGAGTGGAATAACCCCAAGCATGGCTCCTATATTCACAAACGCTTGGCAGACTATCATTATAACAATTCCCACAACCAAGAGTCTACCGAACTGATCAGGAACCCTCGAGGCTATTTTGAGTCCCCTGGTAGCAAAAAATACAAACAAAACTATCAAAGTAGTCGCTCCGACGAAACCAAATTCTTCTGCTTGCACTGCAAAGATAGAATCTCCAATCGGTTCAGGTAAAAAGTTAAATTTTTGGACACTTTGGCCAAACCCCCTACCAAACAATCCCCCCGATCCAATGGCTATGAGTGATTGTTGTATTTGATAGCTTGAGCCTCTTGCATTATCTCCCGGTTTCAAAAAAGTACTGATACGCTCCATGACATACGGCCTGGTTAGTGCGAGCAGGATGATGCCGATTATCCCAGATAAAATCAAAAGAGAAAGATGCCTCCACTTCCCTCCTCCGGCGAGGAATATAGCCAAACCAGAGCAGATGATCATCATAAAAGTATCAGTGTCTGGTTGTAGGAGAAGTAATATCCCAGAGATTACAAATAAGATAATTAAAGGTAGTAAACCAAATTTAAATGTTTCCATCTTGCTTTTGACGCTTGATACCCAAGCAGCAAAATAGATAATAAAACCAAGCTTTAGTATTTCAGACGGTTGAAAAGAAAATCCCCAAATATAGAACCATCTCCTGGCCCCATTGTGCTCGAATCCAAGTTGGGGGATGAGGACGAGGATGTTCAGTGCAATGGCTAGAAACAAAAGATAAAAAGCATACGTTTTCCATATTTTGTGGTCTATCTTTGACACCACGAGCATAGCTACTGAACCCAAAAATAAACCCAAAACAGTTTGTGAGAAGGCTATGGAAGAATATTTGTCGCTGCTCTTAGCAAGTATACCTAGGGATGCAGAACTAAATATAAAAAAACCAGCGATCATCAGTATGATGATCGAAAATAGAAATGGTTTGTCTACCTTCCACTTTTTCATGTGGCTATTATAGCACCGTGAATCCGATAAATAACTCTAGTCGAGGAGAGCAAGTACCAGACCAAGCATCGCAAAGATAACAGATATGATCCAATACCGCATGGTTACTTTATAGGCGGGCCAGCCTATTGCTTCAAAATGATGGTGGAGCGGCGCTATCAAAAAAACCTTTTTACCACCCCTCATCTTTTTAGATAAAACTTGAATTATGTTTGATAGAGTTGTGACCAAAAGTGGTAGGGCTATGATAGGTAAGACCAAAACCCCATAACCTCCACCAATCGAATCTGTCATAAATGCCACAACAGCGAGTGTGATAGTTAGCCCCATACTCCCTGTCTCCGACATATAAAATCTCGCGGGTGGAATGTTGTACCAGAGAAATGCGAGGATACCTCCAAGGACTACTGCGCAAAAGGCAGCTAGGTTTATCTGCTGTTGATAGAAAGCTATCCCCGCATAGGCAGCGAACATTGTGGCAAATGTTCCTCCTGCCAAACCGTCTATGCCGTCTATGACCCCACCAGAATAAAGTGCGAGCATCACTAATACAAAGAAAGGTATAAAGAATACTCCCAGATCAAGCACCCCCCAACTTTGTGGTAACCCGATTATATGAACATCTAATTTAAAATAAAACCAGAGAGCTGCTGCCAAACCGATAGTTGTGATGATGATAAGCCTCTTAGATAGGGACAATCCTCCAGCGGCATTATCTCCCCCTCCTTTAATTTCGAGGATATCGTCCACCAATCCAACTAATGCTCCAAAGATCAGAGTAAAAAGTGGAATCCAAGTCTGGTTCCTTGAGAGTAGATCGAGCTTAGAAAGGGTTAGGCTATCTGGAAATATATGACTCAAGATCCAAGTTCCAAGGACAGTGACAAGCACTGAGGCCCAGATAACAATGCCGCCCATCCTGGGTGTGCCAACTTCTTTTTCTTTGTGCAGTTCATTAAACACTGGAGTTCCTCCTCCGCCTATGCCAACATGTTTGCCAGATTTTTTCTTCCACATCTTATTTTTATAAAGATAGTCAGTGAGGATTGGGGCAAAAAACATACCCAAACCGAAGGCGATGATTGGAGGAGTGAATATTTTTACAACATCTATAATCATATAGATAAATTATAAGTTACTTATAGGTTCGGCTGAAAGGGATAACAGGGTGGCTCGCACCAGTTTCTCTACGTCTCTAAATCGTTCTTCAGCTGTTGAACCCAAAACAGAGATGATTATTGGCCTACCAAGTTCCGGGTCAAAGGCAATCACCAAATTGCCACCAGCAATATCTGTAAAACCAGTTTTTGATCCTTTGATACCGGGAATGTCCGCTACTATTTGATCAGTATTGACCGCAGTATGAACAAAATTATCCATGGACCTTATAGTGATAGTGTCATGTTTTGTAGCCTCGAGTAGATTTGGATTATTCTTTAGAATATAAGCGAACAGAGAGGCAACATCCTTTGCTGATCCATATGCACCGCCCTTCTTATCTGATTCATCTAGGCCGGTCTCATTAAAGAAATACGTATTTTTCATACCCAATTTGTTTGCCATGGTATTCATAGAGTTGATGAAGTCCACCTCTTTTTCTTTGTCTGTAGCATCAGATTTGCCTATCGCACCCAAGGCAAGCGCCACAGCTTTGGTGCCATCGTTTGATGAACTAGTAAGAGAAAAATCCAATAAATCCTTCAAGCTCCACCTCTCGCCGACCCTTAGACCACTGTCTCCATCTGTGCGGATTGCTTTGTTAGTTATAGTAATGACACTTTCCTCTGGAGCGATGCTTATTGCCACTAGAGCAGACATAACTTTGGTTAGTGATGCGAGGGGCAGTCTCTCGGACTCGTTTTTGCTATAAATTATTTTGTTTTCTCTTATATCAAAAACATATGCAGCTTTGGCATTTATTTCTACACTATCAAAAGGGTTTATGACTACTTCAGAAGGAACAGAGGTACCATCCCTCATAACTTTGTTACTCATGATGGTAGAGATTAATATGAGTGCGACCAAAAGAACGCCTAAGGCGGCGATAAAACGTAGTTCGTGCTTATTTGTCAGGATAGGTGTGTGTATGGTCATGAGGTCATTTCAGTAGGTTCATCTCCACTATCTTCACTGGTTTTAGCAAATGATTCAAGCTTGGAAAAAGCTGTTTCAAACTCAGGCAAATCCTCCACCCTCTTAACTCCGAGAAATCTTAACAGTTCTATAGTTGGTTTGTAACTAAAACTTCTTTCGCCCTTTTCGCTTTCACTTCTCTCCACCAAGCCCCTTATCAATAAATTTCTTATGATAAATCCAGAATTCACCCCTCTTATGTAATCAATCTCCTTGCGAGATATTGGTCCTTTGTAAAGAATTATGGAAAGTGTCTCGAGCCCTGCCCTACCCAGATCCCTAGAGAACTCCTCTTTTTGGAGTTTTTCTATAACAGATGATGCATTTGGGCTAGTGCCAAAAGTTACTTTCTCTCCATCAGAGACTAGTACTATTCCCCTGTCGCCATAGAATTTTTGTAGTGACAGAACCGCGGATCTGACATCATCCGGATTTTCCTCAGTAGATTTTGAAAGTTCGGTGATAGTTATCGGTTCGTTTTTGAAGAACAGTATCGCTTCTATGAGTGATTCAAGTTTAGTGTCTTTAGGCATAATGCGGAATTCCTACATTTTCTGTTTCCATCTCTATATCGCCTCCGGCTTCTTGTGTGACCCTTATGGCCCCTCGCTTTACGAGTTCCAGCATAGCAAGAAAACCGACTATTATCATCACTTTGTTTTCGTGTGTTAGCGCACCCCTTTTCATATTAGATTTGTAGAAATCAGTGAAATTCATTTTGATACCTCTTGATATTCTTTCTGCAAGTTTCTCTATGGTTTCCTCCAGACTAATCATTTTCCTTATGACTGTTTTGGGTAGATTCTCTTTTTTCGGTAGCGATTCGAGCACTCTGTTCAGTGCAGAAAGGAGATATGTTTGGTTTGTCTTGGAATCCGGTGAGAAAACCACAACCGCCTCCTTGGATGGAGTTTTTTCAAAAATTATGTTTTTACCAAATAATTTTTTGATATTTATGGAGAGTTCTTTTACACGCGCATAAATGACAAGACGCCTTTCCAAATCTTCGATTGAAGCTTCCTCTTCTTCAGACAATTCGAGCATTGGGAGTAGTGATCTGGATTTAACCAGCATAAGCGTAGACGCGATCACTATGAATTCAGCACTCTCCCCTATGGGGAATTTTTCATGCGACTCGATATATTTGATAAAATCGTCAGTCACCTCAGAAAGTGATACGTCGTTTACAAAAAGCTTTCTTTTTTCTACTAGGTCAAGGAGGAGGTCCAGGGGCCCTTCGAAGACACCCGTCTTTACTTTGTAGTTGAATCTGTCCATTTACGGCCAATTATAGCCTTTTAAGCCTAGTTTTGGAAGAAAACTATTTGATTTCAGAAGGCTGTACCCTAAGTCAGGTTGGTGGGGCTAGGAGCTAGTTTGCCTTCAAAGGCACCGCGAGCATAGTCCAGCTTCTTGTTGATCCCCAACTCCAAGACATGCTTGATGCATTTGGTTTGCTTGAGCCTCCACCGATAACTCCATCACCCAGCCATGTTGTTGTGTTTGTGCGGACATTCCATCTTTCTGATTGAGTTGTGCTTGCAGTAGGAGTTCCATAAGTGAGTGAGTCACTTTCTCTTGAGAAGACATCAAAAACTAAATCATTTGTTGAGGTTACTATTTCTCCTAGTGACGCAGTGTTACCTCTGCCGTTACTAATGAGCATCTGGCCAAATGGAGTTGTTTGATTAACACCAAAATATGAAGCTGATCCCGCTACAAATTTCATGGTTCCCGTCCATGTAAAGGTAACGCTACCCGTGCCTGTTGGCGGATTTATCAAGTACCACAGTTGTGTTTGTGTCATCACATTACCGTTTGAGAGATACGAAGATGTTCCAAGATGGGTTAGATTAAGTCCGTTGTACGTCACTGAAGTTACTTGTCTGTTGGGATTTACGATGCCGGTAGAGACTCCAACCAAGAGGATTCTGTCTGCCCCTGTCCCTATAGTATGGCTCCAGGTTAAGGTTGTTAGATTTGAATTTCCAGGTACTGAAGTAGAGTTTGATGAGTCGAAGACGATATTTCCACTCGAAGGAGGTGGTAGAGGAGCAGCAACACTGAATGTTATTGAATAGTCAGATGTGTTTTCGTTGTTTGATGCATCGAGGCATCGAACATAGTAATTGTAGCTTTGGCCATCAACTAATCCGATAATTGGTTGTGAGTGATCCAGGTTTCCTGTTGTTAGGAAAGTGTTTGTCATTGAACCATAAGGAGTGTTTGGTGTAGTGGAGTATCTGCAGGTAGCATTTTCGCTTGTCATCAGACTGATTGTTGTTTGCCTGGTTCCTGCATCAAATATTCCCGAAGGAAATCCACCACTTCTTGTAGGAGCTGTGGTGTCTGGAATTGTGTTATCGACAATTACATTAATTGTAAATTCCTGTGTGTTCCCTGCCATGTCTCTGGCGGTAGCAGAGACAACATGTGCTCCAAATGTTGCTGTTGTTGTATTCCAAGATATAGAGTATGGCAAACTCGTGTCTTCAGCGTCGAGGTTATTTCCGTCTAATTTGAATTGAACTCCAGCAACACTCCTATCATCTGTTGCGGTCGCATTTATGCTTATTGTCCCAGAGACATTTGAATCGTTTGAAGGACTGACTATAGAGACAGTTGGTGAAGTTGTATCAGGGGCTTGGTTCATCTGCCATCCTGTAAGCCTGGCTAACATCCACCAAAACGCCCTTGCTTTGAGATTACAATTTAGTGGGTCTGAGTGAGCACATACGGCAACATTCGGTGCTGCTCTAAAGGCGCAAAGATCATTCACTTCTTCAGGATGTGAATCGCACCATTCAACGGCCCAATAAGTTTCCTCGTCCCATAGACTTCCTGACCCGTCGCTGTCATAACGGGTGCTATCTCTTGAGAGTCTTGTCATATACTCACCTCCTGATGGGTCGTAGCTTTCTATGTCTGCATAATCGTAAAGTATTCTGTCTGTCCCACGGACGAAATTTCTTATCTGTTCATTTCTTTGGTTTGCATTCCCATTCTCCCCCGTGCCTGATAGGGTGATTGTCATATAGACAAATTTGACATCCGGATAGTCAGTTTCTAGCTGTGACATCAGATTAAGGTATGTGTTGATGTCAGCTTCTGTAGAACTTTCTCCGTGACCACTCCATGCCCACATAACGACATTTCTATTGTTGTTTGGGTCGTCTAGGTGTCGTCTGGTTGCGTAATACCATGCTGTCCTATCGGGGTTAGCTAGGTTGTTTGCTTCTGGCCATGTCCGCATACTCCATAGTGACAGGACTCCAGCTGGTAGTTGGGAGCGATAATCATCACAGTACTGGTAGATGTCGTTTCCTGGGTTGTAACCACTACATTCAATAGCCATTTCTATGGTTTGGCCCTGGAGCATGTTTGTACCAGTTATAAGCTGGCCACCATGAGAAGAGTGCCCGTAGTCTATTCTAAAGCTATTTTTTGCTTGTTGTATTACAGAATCGGGTATATTTTCAAAATCAGTAATAGATGTATGGTCAGCTATAAGGGCAGAGGCAGAATTAGGAATAAGTGTTAGGCACAACAACAGAAATAAACCAGACACAACATTTGAAATGTTCGTACTTTTTTGCATTATCTAAGTTAATACTCAATGTCTAGGCCTGTCAACAAAACCTAAATTGAGCTATATAGGCATAAATATGTCAATTTTAAACACATTATAAAAGAATGAGGGCCCCGACACGCGAGTGTCGGGGCCCTGTTAGTTCATGGCTGACTGCCTATCAGCCCTTGCCACCTTCGAACGGAACGATGATGACCTTGACGCTATCCTTCTGGGTCGGATCGATCCGCGATCGGAAGTGGAACCAGCTGATTCCGATCTGACCCTCCGGGGTGAGCTCCCAGACCTCATAGTGGGTCACCGACTCCTTGTAGCCGTTGCCGATCGGGGTGACGTTCGTGTAGTTCCCCTCGGACCGCTTCATCGCCGACACGAAATCGTCGTTCGTCCTGACCATGATCACGTCGGCGTCATCCGTCGAGTTCCGCCCGATGACGGTACTCTGGATGAAGACGTACCCGTTCGTATTCACGGGCATGATCAGGGCAGGTTCGCCCGCCGAGACCGCGACTGCGATCCGCTCCTTCGGCTCTGTCGGGCTGTCACCGCAGGCCGTGGTGGCCATGGTGACAGCAGCGAGCAAGATCACGGGCAACAAACGCAAGTACTTCATGTCAGAGCCTCCAGGCTCACGGGGTGGGTGTACTGCGGCACTTCTACCTGAACACTAGCATATTATACCACTAATGTCAAGTACTACTTTGTGTGCTTAATATGGAGTTCGTTTAATTGTTTTTCAGAGACTTCTGACGGAGAGTCCATCATCGGGTCTTTGCCTTCGCCAGTTTTAGGAAACGCGATCACTTCGCGGATATTCGGTTCACCCTGTAGAAGCATCACTAATCGGTCGAAGCCCCATGCGATACCACCGTGTGGTGGTGTTCCAGAAGCAAATGCCTTGAGCATGTGACCAAAGTTCCCTTCTATCTGTTCATCTTTGTAACCTAAAATATTGAATACAGAACGAAGTGCCTCTGGCTCATGATTTCTAATACTGCCACCACCGATTTCAAAGCCATTCAATGTGATGTCGTATTGAGCAGCGACTATCTTGTCTATGTTTTCTTGATTTTTGACCCAGTCTCTATGTTCGGGTATAGATGCAGAAAATGGATTATGAGTGAATGTCCACGCACCACCGGTCTCATTGTGATCTGCGGTTTTAGTGCTCTCAAAGAAAGGAAAATCTATGACCCAACAAAATGCGAGCAGGTTTGGGTCTTCCTTATTCTCCCTGACGTCTGGCCTATCGTTACCATATTTTTCCATCGCATCCTTATAAGAGATTCTAGGGAATGGTACCTGCTGTATTCTTTTTTCAGGGTAAAGCTTAGTAACTACTTCGATAAGTAGTTTTTCGTTTAGATTCATCACATCTTCCTGTGTGACAAAACTCATCTCTAAATCGAGCTGGGTAAATTCAGGTTGACGATCCCCTCTTGTATCCTCGTCCCTCATACATCTGGCTATCTGGAAATACCTCTCGAGTCCAGCGGTCATCAGTAGCTGTTTGTATTGCTGCGGTGATTGTGGAAGTGCATAAAATTTACCTGGATAGAGTCTAGACGGGACGATATAGTCCCTGGCTCCTTCTGGGGTTGATTTGGTCAACAAAGGTGTTTCTATTTCAATAAAATTTTCTTTATCCAAGAAATCCCTTACGAGTTTGGCGACCCTGTGTCTCATCAAGAGATTTTTTTGTAATCTTGGTCTGCGTAGGTCTAGGTATCTATAGGTTAAACGGCTCTCCTCGTTTATCTCCTTACCATCTCCACCTACGTCAAAGGCCGGTGTCTCTGCTCTATTCAATACATTTATAGAAAGTACCTCTAGCTCGATGTCTCCGTTAGCTTCGCCAATCTTTTTGTTTTTTTCTGGACGTTCGTTTGCTTTGCCAGTAATTTCCACTACCCATTCAGGTCTGACTTCTTTGGCTACTTCGATCGCTTCAGTTTGGTTTGGTAAGACAACGCTTTGAACCTTGCCCGATACATCTCTCACATCCAAGAAGACCATCTTGCCCTGGTCTCTCCTGATGTCTATCCAGCCAGAGACACTAACTTCTGTGCCTTTGAGTTCGCTTAAATCCTTTATGTAAGTTCGCTTCATATTATTTATAGTGAGCTTGTTGAATTATTCGTGGTGGATTAATCCAACTTTATTCCTCACATCCATCATTTTTTCATGTACTATCTCTCTCATTTTTTTGCCCCCTTCAGATATGATCTGGTCTACTTCGTCTGGTTTAGCTTCCCATTCGGCTCTTCGCTCACGAAATGGAGTGATGAAAGCTATCAAGTCTTTGGCCAGCGCATCTTTCAGGTCTTTGTACTTACCTTTTCTCTCTGCATAAAGGTCTTTTAGTTCTTCGGCTGATTTTATGAGGTTGTGTATAGCATAAACATTTTCTGGGGTATCGCTCCCAGAATCAGTGACGATAGACATAACCTTCTTTTTAATCTCACTATCCTCATCAAATAAACCAATGTAGTTGTTGTAGCTCTTGCTCATTTTCTGACCATCTGTGCCAGGCACGGTTTCTACCGTTTTGATCACAAGCTCCTGTGGCTCTTTGAAAGTTTCTCCAAAGATGTTGTTGAAGTCGCGGGCCACTTCTCTGGTGATCTCTACATGCTGGATTTGATCTTTGCCCACAGGCACGACATCGGCATCGGGTGCCAGTATGTCAGCCGCCATAAGTAGTGGATAGTTAAAGGTACCGACGTTTAGATCTTTGTTTTTTGCTTCAGCATCTTTGAATGCGTGCGCACGCATGAGTTCTGGCATAGTTGTAAGGCAGGAAAAAATCCAAGCAAGTTCTGTGACATGCGGTACATCTGACTGGTAGTAGAGAGTGGTCCGCTCTGGATCTATGCCTATCCCCAGAAAGTCGAGGATTACTTCCTTGCTGTTTCGCTCCATCTCTCCTTTGTCCTGGAGGGTAGTCAGGGCATGTAGGTTAGCCACAAAAATCCTTGATTCATAGGAGTCTTGTAGGTCTACGAACTGCTTCATCGCCCCAAAGTAGTTGCCTATATGTGGCCTACCAGTTGGTTTGACCCCTGATACGAGTATTTTTTTGTCAGCCATTGTAGGCATCATTCTATCAATAAAATAAGCCTATTTCAAAGAAATTTATTTGTTCGCAGGGAATTCTATATAGAATGTTGAGCCCTTGTCCTTTCCTTCTGATTCTGCCCAGGTTCGTCCTCCATGTGCCTCTACTACACCCTTCACAAACACCAATCCGTAGCCGGTGCTGTTAATGTTGACCTTCAAAGAATCTTTGCCTCTACCACCCCTGGTAAATAGTTTTTTCATATCCTCTGGAGTAATGCCCATGCCCGTATCCGTTATCGTCAAGAGCATCTTTTTCTCTTTGTGAGTTAAATGTACTTTCAGACCACCTTTTGGTGTATATCTGATCGAGTTATCAATGAGGTTTCTTATTGCTTCTCTAAGCTGCACCCCGTCACCGATCATCCTATAATCACCCTCGTCTATAGTCACCTCCAAAGAAAGGCCAGCGCTGTCAGCTTTTTCTTTTTGCTTAGTCGCTGTTTCTGTCACTATCGCGCCGATTTCTATTGGATTCTTGGCATAAACCAATTTACCTGTTTCTGCACTTGAGCCATTCAAAACTTGCTGAACAAATCCTACACCTTCGGTCAAAGACTCTAATCCCTCCTTGATCATGGGTTTAGCCGATTCGTTTATTGGGCCGTATGATGGTTCCTCGAGAAGCTCTGCAAAAATATTCCTTGATTTGGATAGGTAGCTCTTGATCTGGTGATTCATGATGTGAATTAGGTTTGCCTGTCCATCATTTGCTACTTGTAAATGCTCAGCCAAAGTTTCGTTTTTCTTTCTTAATTCGATTTCGAGCCTTACGTTATTAGTCAGTGATATACCAACCCAGGAAACAAGAGCGAAAGTTATAGTATTGAGGACGATACTAGTAACGTCATGTATAAAAGCAAATTGTGCAGCAACCAAGGTTATTAGAGCGATGATAAAGGCCTGGGCAGTGAAGATTTTCAGATTGAACTCATGATACTTCACTATTAGATACCCCAAAAAGATCAAAAATACAGGCATTCCAAATAAACCGTATATCTCTGCGTTATAGGCATATTCCCATAGACCAAAACTATAAATAAATCCGACCAATATTCCTGTTAGGAAGAAATTAGACAAGAACAGAAGAATGCCAACACTTGCGAGCAGTATTTTCTTTCGGAGCACCCCGTCTTTTGTATTTATGTATTCCTTTATGCTGAAAACAGCAATCAATGCTACAAAAGCAAATTGTAGATAAGTAGCGTAGCCATTATAGAAATCACTTTCATAAGCTTCGCATATCGTCATGTCGAAGCCGGTCAGATTGGCTCCAGTGAATATACCCCACAAAGTTGGAAGTAATAGGGTGAACCCAACTACTTTTTGCCACAGGGGCAGATCCTTTCTCTTTATGAACGTATAGATAAAATAATAGGAAAAAGAGAAAAATAGCAGACTCAAGAGGTTTAAGAGTGACCAAGTGAACATGGTTATCTTTGAACCAAGGAATGCAAACCAAGCCCCCAAGTCTAAGAACCCCCAAAGAGCGAAGCAGATGGAGAGTATAAGGATGGCAAAGCTCGATTTGTTTTTAGTTTTAGAGAAAAGGAAGATACCGAAAACCAAAGCGATAAGTGCCGTTGGTATGTGAGAGTAGACGAGTAAACCTACTGATATCTGGTCAACCAGGTATTCGTAGCAATATGGGGATTGGATTAAGTTTTCAATCATGGTGTCTCTACTATTTCGTCAACCATTGTTTCCGTACATGTCTCGCCTTCCTCAAGTACATCTTCGGAGCAAGAAGTTACGGTGCATGAATCCTCATCTACAGCACATGATAGATTAATACACTCAGGTTTAGATAGATCGCAATCAGGCGCATTCTTGGCAAGCTTCTCAATTTTTTTATAAGGAGTCAGATCACATCCATCTTCGGACTCTTCACAGTCTTGTACAAAACATGATTCGGCCGTTGGGTCACACTCTGTGTGGGAATACAAGAGATAATCCTTCTCTATAATCATTCTGTTGAATTGAACTCCAACTACAAAGAGGATGACAACAACAAAAAATGTTAAAGAAGATTTTAAACCAGATGTCATGCTTTCTAGTCTATCCTTTTATTTTATTCAGAACAAATGATTTATCCTCATATGGATGACAAAGCCAGAATTTATCCCCTTCTGTGTCGGTTGGTTCGAGAGACACTATTAGTGGCTTTAAGCCGGTTTCGCTTTCTATTTCAATCAAGCTAGGTAATACGATATTTTTGTTAAATGTTAGTTCCGGTTCTTCTAATAGAAAGTTTTCAAATAAAATACCGTTCTTGATAAAAATTTTAAGAAAGGATTTGTAGTAATTCCTGGCTGATTGGCCATTCTCTTTGAGCCAATTTGATAGGTCAAAAACACCGTCTTTTAAATCAGGGAAAATTCTAAGAAATAATTCATGATGAAAATCAGGTAGAGTCTGTCCAGAGTAGGTTATTACCTCATTGATCGGCTTTCCGTTGTTGGTATTAAAATCAAGCACACTTACATTCTCAAATTTTATTTTGCCATTCGAATCTATGCCCTTATTAAAGGGAATCTTCGCCAAAGATCTCTTCCATTCATTTTTATCGAAAAACTTGTCTGAGGTGTATTCCAGTATCAAAGGCTCTAGGCTTTCTAGGCCGTCTACGATGCTTATAAATCTCCTTGCCTCATAGTTTGGGGTCGCCACGTGTCTAAAAAGGACGGCCCTCGGCTCATCAGAAAAAGGATTCGGCAAGCTCGGTAGCGACTTGATAGAATCGTCCTTTGATCTCTTATCAAGCTCTGTAAGTGCTTCTTCTATTGGTGTGTAGATAAATTTTTCAAATTTCTGTTTATCACTCACAAGTTCGCTTACTATCTTTTCAGTATTTTCAGTCATTTAAATTATTATCCCACAAACAATTAATTTTGTATTTGAGGCCTGGGCTGGAATTGAACCAACGAGTTACAGCTTTGCAGACTGCAGTGTTACCACTTCACCACCAGGCCGATTCATATAATACCACAATATTAGATATATTGCAAGTCTAAAGCGTTTGTGATATCAGTATCGTACCCACAATCATGACAGCGATCGCTGTTGATTTATGAATAAGGTGTGTCGCTTTTATCTTCTCATTTACAAATTTAGGGAATAAGAGAGTCAGTATTATCCCTAGAATAAAGACGAAAGCTGGTTGGTAGCCGTTTAAGGCCATGATGATGGCCACCGGTGCAAGCAAAGTGGCATAGTCTCTAATCATATAAGCCGTCGTGGATACAGCTTCGGAGATAAAATTCACCCCAAATACCAATCGCCCATTAACTCTTACAGATTCGTAGAATTCAGAGAGAAGGTTTTTATGAAAAAGTACGAGTGCAAAGCCACAAATCGCTATCCCAACATGTAACCAAAAAATAGAAGCCATAAAAGAATTTTCTATGGTCGTAAACTTAAACAAAGTCTCCTGAGCCGCCTGAAATATTGTACACAAAACCATAAACCCTAAAACTCTATGCCTCAGGCCAACCCTCCTTTCCTCACTAAACTCAAGAGACAAAATGAAAGCACCTAATATGACCAACAGGGATGCAAAGAATTGCTTTGCTGTAAGTATTTCTCCGAGTAAAAAATATGAAAATATAAAACCAAAAACAGGCACCAACAAGGCGAATGGGATAACCACAGACGCCTCATCACTATTCAATGCCATCAAGTAAAAGTAGATTGATAGCGTGAGCAGCACTCCCCCTATTGTTTGGATGATAATCTGGCTCGAGCTTATGAATATCTCAGAATAAGAAAAATAAAGTAGAAATGGAATCAGGATTAATGAAAAGAAGGTTGAATAAACCATCAATACGTTTACCGATGAGTGGTGTTTACTTTTGGACAGTAAATACTTGTCTATATGATTAACCAAAGCCCATAGGAGAGGTGGAACTATGCCCGCTAAAAGCCAGATCATGGTCTAGAAGAATAGAATTAAAAGAGGTACGAGAAGCCAAAGCGCAAAAGAGAGGTCTGGGGCAAAAAACTGGTCTACAAAAACTGGTGGATTGTATACGGATTCAAGAGGTAAAACATGATACAGAACTGATACGAACACCCCAACCAGAGCGACCGTAGTAATACACATTCTCAGAAACCTACCAAACCCCCCGTGCTGTTCTGCATCTACCACTCTATTCAAAATAAAATAAATAGGCACAAAGAATAATAAAAATATCCCCAGGTGATTCCAAAAAAACAGCTTGGATTCTGAAGGCACATGAACGAGCCTCTCTACAAAAAACATGGTCTCGTACAAGAATGAAGAGATGTAAAGTGAGAGGAGTGCAGAAACTAACTTGGTCATAAGAATATTATATACCCTCTTTCTTTAGTTCCTCAATTAACCTTTTTGCATCCTTGGATAATTTTTCAGGGATTGAAACTTTTATACGAACATACAGATCTCCTCTTTTGCTACCACTGTTTGGTACTCCCCTGCCTTTGATTCGGAGAACGTTGCCCGTATTTGTTCCTGCAGGAATTTTCAGCTCGATGTTACCATCCAAAGTTTTGACATTTTTGGAGACCCCAAGTAATGCCTCAGACAAGAGTATCTCCATGTCCATAACCAAATTAAATCCTTCCTTGTGGAAATTTGGATGTTTCTTCACATGGATTTTTATATAAAGATCGCCCGGCTTACCATTCTCTATTATTTCCCCTAAGCCCGTCATTCTGATCATCTGTCCATTCTCTATACCTGCTGGCACCTGAACAGCTACCTCCTTTTGTGGAACGTGGCTACTGTTTATATGAATCTTCTTCTGTACTCCAAAGATCGATTCCTCGAAAGTGAGCTCGGCATCCACTTGTACATCTCTGCCTCTTCGCATACGCCCTGCTCCACCAAAAATAGACGAGAGGATATCTCCTATGTCTCCGGCATCAAAGCCACCATTACTTCCGAACCCAGAAAAATCAAATCCAAAACCAGATGGATCGAACCCACCACCAGGATTTCCGCTTCCAGGCCCAGCATTTCCAAACCTATCATATTGTGCTCGTTTAGTTTTGTCTGACAAGACACTATATGCCTCACTCACCTCTTTGAACTTCGATTCATTACCACCCTTCTTATCCGGGTGGTACTCGTGTGCCAATTTCCTGAAAGCTTTTTTTATCTCTGCTTCATCTGCATTTTTATCTACGCCCAGTACTTTGTAATAATCTTTCATAAAGCTTTTAGCCAGAAATATTAGCTATTAGCCTGTGTAGAGTCGTTTTTGTTTTCTTTAAATTCTGCGTCTTTGACATCACTTTCAGGAGAGGTTTTTTGTGGTTCTTCTGGTTTTGTTTCAGACTGTGCTTTTTGCATCGCTTCTCCGATTTTTTGCATTTCTGCTGATAGTGTTTCTGTTGCTGGTTTTATAGATTCAATAGTTCCCGAATCTTTTTCTTTTCTTAGTGTTGCAATCTTTTCGTTCACTGATGATTTAATTTCTTCTGGAATTTTATCTGCGTTGTCTTTTAATGCTTTCTCTGCAGTATAAATCATCTGCTCGGCTATATTTTTGGCATCTATCAAATCTTTCTTTTTTTGATCCTCTCCAGCGTTTGCTTCTGCGTCTTTTTGCATGCGTTCTATATCCTCTTTTGAAAGACCGGACGATGCTTCAATACGAATAGACTGCTCCTTACCTGTTGTCTTATCTTTTGCTTTTACACTGAGGATACCGTTCGCATCTACGTCAAAGGAGACCTCTATCTGGGGCATACCTCTACCCGCTGGAGGTATTCCATCTAGGATAAATTTACCCAAAGATTTGTTGTCTCCGGCCATCGCTCTCTCTCCTTGGACTATATGGATTTCTACGCTTGTTTGATTGTCTGCTGCTGTAGAAAATGTTTGAGATTTTGTAGTAGGAATAGTCGTGTTCCTCTCAATGAGTTTTGTGGCTACTCCGCCCATAGTCTCTATACCGAGTGAGAGAGGAATAACGTCTAAGAGAAGTACGTCTTTTACATCTCCTGAAAGTATTCCTCCTTGAATGGCTGCCCCGAGTGCGACGACCTCATCTGGGTTTATAGATTTGTTTGGTTCTTTACCAAAATAATTTTTTACCGCAAGCGATATGGCTGGCATCCTGGTTTGTCCTCCGACAAGGATAACCTCGTTTATTTCATTTATCTTGAACGGAGATGCTTCTACCGCACGCTTTGTTATAACCATTGCGCGCTCTATGAACTCTGCGGTTAGTTCCTCAAGTTTTGCTCGAGTTATCTTTAGGAGCAGGTGTCTTGGGCCAGATGCATCAGAAGTAATAAACGGGATGTTAATTTCTGTCTCTACTGCAGTGGAGAGTTCTATCTTTGCTTTCTCTGCGGCCTCATCCAAGCGCTGAAGAGCCAGGGCATCTCCACGGACGTCTATGCCAGATTCTTTTTTAAATTCATCTGCGATGAATCCAATGATTTTTTGATCTATATCCTTGCCGCCCAGATGAGAGTCACCGTCGGTTGATTTTACCTCTACTACATCATCACCGACTTCTAGTACAGATACATCGAAAGTACCTCCACCAAAGTCGAATACTACTATTTTTTCATTTTTCTTTTTATCGAATCCGTATGCAAGGGCCGCTGCTGTTGGCTCGTTTATGATGCGTTTAACATCGAGTCCGGCTATTTGTCCTGCGTCTTTTGTAGCCTTTCTCTGTGCATCGTTAAAGTAAGCAGGTACAGTGATCACCGCTTCAGTTATCTTTTCTCCAAGTTTAGCTTCCGCGTCAGCTTTTAATTTCTGTAGTATCATCGCAGAGATTTCTTCGGGTCTATAATCCTTATCGCCCATTTTGACCAGAACACCGCTATCTGTGGATGCTTTTACTTCAAAAGGTACAACTAGCTTATCCTTCTGTACGGCTGGGTCAGCGAAGGAGTGTCCAATAAAACGCTTGATACCGAAGATCGTGTTCTTTGGATTTGTGACCGCCTGTCTTTTGGCTAGTAAGCCTACTAGTCTCTCGTTGGTTTTGGAGATTGCGATGATGGATGGTGTGGTTCTTACACCCTCTGCGTTCTCTATTATTTTGGGGGTACCGACCTCCATGACTGCTATAGCTGAGTTTGTCGTACCCAAATCGATTCCTATGATTTTTGCCATATTTGAAGATCGTTAAAATTGTTAATGGGCCTTATTTTACAGGATATTTTGGGCCAAAGTCAAGTCAAAAACACTCGGTTTTAAGCCACAAATTCACCTACGATCACTTTAGCTGGTCGGATTACTTTACCACCCATCGCGTAACCCTTTTGGAGCACTTTGAGGACTACATGGTCCTCTTCCTGGCGATCTGTTTTCTTCATAGACACAGCTTCATGTTCCTTCGGGTCAAAAATTTTTCCTTTTGGATCTACTTCTTCGAGCCCTGCTGATTTTAATATACCCATAAATTGACCGTATATCGGCTTGACGTCCTCTTGGCCATGAGACAGCGCTTGGTTAAAGCTGTCGAGTACTGTAATAAGCTCTAGAATTAATTCAGATTTAGCGAATCTTAAGAACTCTATTTTAGACTCCTCATCTTTTTTTCTTAGGTTCAGAAATTCTGCTTGTGCTCTCTGCCAATTATCTAAATTCTCCTTGGCTTTTGTCTCTGCTTCCCTGAGTTTAATCTTCAATTTCTTGATCGCATCACCCTGCGCTTCTTCTGCTAAGACAGAATCATCTATCCCCGTCTCATTATCCAAAGTTATATCATCTTGTTCATCTTGCATAGACATATAGATTATCATACAAAAATCCGCCCAGGGGCGAATATTTGTACTACTAGCGTTTAGACCACTGAGGAGCCTTGCGGGCTTTCTTGAGACCGAACTTACGTCGCTCCTTGGCTCTAGGATCACGTTTGAGCATGCCTTTGACCTTGAGCTTGGTTCGAAGATTCACATCGTATCCTAAGAGTGCTCGAGCAATGCCGTGTCTGAGTGCATCAGCCTGAGAAGAAACTCCTCCACCTGCTATATGTGCTGTCACAGAGAATTTCTGTTCGATGCCAGCGGCCTCGAAAGCTGATTTGATATTCTTTCTGAGTTCGGCAGTTGGGAAGTAGTCTTCGAATTCCCTATCGTTTATAGAAATAGAAAACTTGGCGGCAGGAGTTATTCTAACTCTGGCTGTAGAGGTTTTTCGTCTTCCAACTGCTCCGATGTATCTATCTTCCTTGGCCATTTTGGTCATTTTATTCTTTTATAGTTAAATTCTTCATCATCTGTGCCCTTAGTTTATTCTTTGGCAACATACCGAGTACTGCCATACGAAGAACCTCTTTACCACCCTTCTTGGCGATCATCTTCTCCATTGATTGGAGTTTGATACCCCCAGGGTATCCAGAGTGAGTGGCGTATTTCTTATCAATAAGTTTCTTTGAATCAAAAGACATTGCTCCGGCGTTAGTAACCTCTATATCCATATCAGGTATCTTGTTTCTAGAATAGTCAGTTCGGTTTTTACCCATGAGCAATACTGCGAGCTCAGTAGCAAGTCTTCCTGGTTTTTTGCCTGTGGCGTCAATTGTGTGTTTCATTTTACTTTTGGACAAATTCTATTACTGCCATAGGAGCACCGTCTGACAATCTTTTGATCAGCTTAGTAATACGAGTATAACCTCCCTTGCGGTTCATATATTCTGGTGAAAGCACTGTGGCGATTTTCTTTGCAGCTATTTTACCAACCCTTGATTCGAGTTCTCTACGAGAAGCAATGGTACCCTTTTTACCCAAAGTAACGAGCTTCTCCACAAACGGGCGTAGTTCCTTTGCCTTAGCTTCTGTGGTTTTGATTTTGCCTTTGACGACAAGTGAGTAGCCCAAAGACTTGATAAGCGCTTTTCGCTGTGTGCTCTCTCTGCCGAATTTTCTGTTTACGTTACCGTGTCTCATGGGTATCTACCTTACTAGTTTTTAAGCGTTATGCCAAATTCTCCTAGTGCCTTCTTTATTTCATTGATACCTTTAGCACCAAGACCGTCGATCTCTAGGAGATCCTTTTCCTTCTTACGAGCCAGGCCTCCAACTGTTCGTATGTTTGCGTTTGCAAGGGCATTTTGAGTCCTGGCAGACACATCCAGAGTCTCGACTCGGGTCTTCAAAACTTCTGGATCTATATCACCGCTGATCATACCCTGATCCCTGTCTTCTTTGGACATCTCTACAGTGACAGGTTCCTCTTCCTTGAAACCAACAATCGCCTTGAGCTGATTTATCATAGTCCCTATTGAGAGAGTGAGTGCTTCCTTTGGAGATATTGTGCCGTCAGTTTCTATGAAGAGCTTGAGCTTGTTGAAGTCTGTCCTGTCACCGACACGCATGTTTTCAACTTCGTAACTAGCTCTTCGAATAGGAGTAAAAATACCATCGAGTGATATGGTGCCTATGTCTACTCTATTCTTCTCAAGCATTTCCTTTGCGACGAAACCTAGACCTTTTTCTGCTTTGATTTCCATCACCAACTCAGTGTTTTTCCCGGTAACTGTGGCGATAATCTGCTCAGGGTTAAGGATTTCTACTTGGCCAGGAACATCCAAATCAGCTGCAGTGACAACCTTTTCGCCCTTGATTTTGAGATTGATAGTTTGAGGTTCATCAGTTGAGAATCTCATTCTTATCTTTTTTAGGTTCAGAAGTACAGTTATGACGTCCTCCTTGACTCCTTCCATGACTGAGAACTCGTGGCTAACACCAGAAATTTTGACAGAAGTTATAGCTACTCCAGGTAGAGAAGAGAGAATGATTCTGCGCAGACTGTTTCCAAGTGTGTGACCGTATCCAGGGTAAAGACCCTCGATCTCATAAACCCCGCTTACCCCCTCTTCAGAGATAACTTTAGGTTTGGAAGGTAATAGTATTGTGTAGTCAGCCATATGAATATTAAAAGATTAGTCTTAAATTATACGTTATTATTGCGCATTCTGCAACTCTATGTCGAAACTCTTTTATCGACTATAGAATTCAAGCACCGCTCCTAAATCGAACACATGCTCACCGGGAACATACGTGGGGAGTGAAGAAACTTTGGATTCCTTCTTTTTTGGATCGAGTATCAACCAATTTGCGACAGTCAGTGCCCCCATGCGTTCTACAACCTCACCGAAGAGTGGGCTCTCTTTGCTTCCGTCTCTGATGCCCACCACATCCCCTTCTGATAGCTTCATCGAAGGGATAGTGACTCTTCGACCATTTACTGTGGCGTGACCGTGGGCAGCCATCTGCCTACCAGAAGCACGGGTTTTGGCAAAACCAGATCTGTAGAGGATGTTGTCGAGTCTTAGTTCAAGAGATCTAAATAATTTTTGCATAGGTTCAGCTGCGTTCAGAGCTTCTTTGGTGTATTTAGAGAATTGTTTTTCTGAAATACCGTAACTAAATCTTGCTTTTTGCTTTTCAATAAGTTGTTTGCCGAACTCTGATTTTGGCTTCATTCTGCCTTTCATGTTCTTTTCCTTACGAGCCAAAGAGAGAGCATATTTTTGGCCTTGAGTTTTTTCAAATATTGGGGCTCCGAGTCTTCGAGCTATTTTGTATTTTGGTCCGATTTTCATATATTTTATTTTTATAGTGAGATGATCGAACTATGCGCGTCTAGGTCTAGGTGATTTAGGCCCATTGTGAGGAACAGGGGTCATGTCCTGTATGGTTGTAAGGTTTATACCTTTGGAAATAAAGCCTCTGATGGCTGATTCACGACCTGAGCCAACTCCTTTGACCACGACCTTGACCTCTTTGATACCGAAAATCTGAGCTTTTTCAGCAACTTTTTCGCCTATTTTAGCCGCAGCAAATGGTGTACCCTTTTTGGCCCCCTTAAAACCTATAGATCCGGATGAAGACCAGGCTAGGGTGTTTCCCTTCGGATCAGTTAGTACGAGCTTGGTGTTGTTGTAAGTAGATTCAACACAAAGAATACCAGAATCAAATCTCTTTTTTGATCCACCTGTTTGAGCTGGTGCAGTCTTTACTGCTCCTTCTGCCTCACCTTCAGTTTTTATTATGCGCTTTTTTCCCATATAAAATTATTTCTTTTCAGCTATCTTACGGCCAGTACCCATGGTCTTTCGGACATTTCCACGACGAGTACGAGAATTCGTCTTGGTTCTCTGTCCGCGAACAGGCAGTCCTCTCATATGCCTAACCCCCCTGTATGCCTTTATATCCTTGAGGCGCTTTACATTACCAGCTATCTCTCGCTTAAGGTCTCCTTCGAGGGTTATACCCTCTATAAGTGATTTAAGCTTGTTTTCATCATCTAGGGAGATGTCCTTGGGTCTCTTTTCCCTAGGAATACCAGCTTTTTCCAAGAGGCTAGCGGCCCTTGATCTACCAATACCAAAAAGAACGGTTAATCCGATGTCAATTCTCTTTTCTTCTGGGATGGTGATACCGAGTATTCTCATTTTTAACCTTGACGTTGTTTATGGCGAGCGTTTGCTTTGCAGATCACATAGACGTAGCCCTTCCGCCTGACGATTTGGCATTTTGCACACATCTTTTTGACCGATGCTTTGACTTTCATAGGTGAATAAGCTATTTTAGCGGACTTTGATTTTTTGTCAATCGGACCATGTATAAAAAGGCCTATAGACGCTTAATAATTCTGGCCTTACCTCCATATGGCTCAAGAACCAGGACAACTCTATCCCCGACTAAAACTCTTATTCTGTGCAACCTCATTTTCCCAGACAAATACGAAAGAGTGTCATTTTCGTCACCGTCAATCTTCACGCGGAACATGATGTTTGGTAGGGCTTCCACCACAACTCCAGTTTTTTCTAACTCTGTATTTTCTGCCATTAGTCTATTGATGATTTTAGCTATGATAACCTGTTTTACTCTTATTTCAAAGTAGAGTTGATTATTTTGATTTTGGACTGATCATCAGGGAAAGTGTTTTTCCAAAATGGTCGGATGACCGCACCAGCTGTTAATATGCCAGGATAATTTTTCAATATAGCCGTTAGCTCATTTTTATTAATTCCCGCGAGACTACTTCTCAGGTCATTCTCTGCGATGATAGAGGTGGCTATTACCTTGCCGGAAACAATAAAATCAAAAACAGTTGCAGTTAGGAGGTCTGGAGCAGATGATTTTGCAAAAGATACATCTAGGGACTCGAGTGTAGATATCATCACAGGCAAAGTGCTCGTGCTGTTCATCTTTTTTGATGCGAGGAAGTTACTTAGATCGGCTCTTTTAAACATTACTCCATAGAATTCACCGCGTCGGTTCACAACAGCCACATCTTTGCTTGAAGACGTCTGGGGTAGATCGCTAAAGCTTGTATGAGAAAGCTTGGGGTATAGGATGAAATCTTCAGGAACCTGTTTAACCGCCTCATTTGATAGTTGATCAGTGAGATCTGCCTCAACTTTGGCCTTAGCAGAAGCAAGATCGGTTGGATTGATCTTTTTTGAAAGACCCACAAAACCACCAGTCATTGGAGTTTTGGATCTGGCATAGATCGTCTCAAAGCGTGGGTCGCCTTTCAATCCCGGCACTGTGAAATCAGCTAATCCGATATTATATTCAGCCCCAGGTTTGTCTGCGTATAGAGTCACCTCAAGGGATCCTGGCTCAGTCCCTTTTTTGCCAGGGACAACAATATCTGACTGTACACGATAGATCTTTCCATCAGATGTCTCAAATCGAGTGTTTTTAATAAGTTTTTGAGACGCTGAGCTTGTATTGTTATAAACCACTGCTTTACCACTGGATTTTATAGACACTTGTTCTTCACCAGAAGCCTTTGCTTCAGTGCCCAAATCTTTGGATAATTTGATGACACTAAAGAATAGTTTGCCCGCCTCACCTGACTTGTGTGCCATATACAGATCTTTGTTAAAGCTTATCTCGTCTGATTTTGGAGTATAAGAAAGAGAGGCGCTTTCATAAAATGCGAAAACAGTTAGACATATAACCAAGACACCCAGAATCGTGCCCATCAACAATTTCTTCTTAGGAAACTTAGATCCGCTTTGGACTTCTCCGTTGTATGGGATGTGTTGTTCGATTTTGTATTCTGGAACTCTCACACGTGGTGCGGGTGATTTTACTTCAGTAAATTGACTATACGAAAAAGAATTAGATTCTTCTTTTGGAGAATCCGAGTTTTTGTTTATTTTGATATCTGAAACTGCATCAATGAGGTTAATCTTCCTCCGATTTTCTGGAAGTGGAATATTTCTTATGGATTTCCTGTCTGGTCTATCAGGAACCCGGATATCTTCTACATTTCTTGGCATATTGTTGTAAGTTTAATTGTAACCCAACCACCAAACTACGCAATCTGTGGATGACTAAATCCTCAGATTAGAAAAGTTTGACAGGATTGCGAGCTTCTCATCCACTAAATTTTCCTGTGGCCACGAGACAATCTCCTTAGTAAAGCTATTATCTTTGCCCAGAACTACGATCTCGTGGCCACTGAAAGCATTCTCGAGGAATATGCCTATCGCATTTTCAAATAATCCCCTCCCAACGAAAAATATTCTGTATTGGTAATTAAGATCAGAAGCAAACTCCTTCAAAAATGATTCACAGGCTTTTTTGAAAATATTACTAGTCTTGGACAACTCATCTTCAATTTTTGGTGAAATAACCCCATCCAAGACCCCATCAGATAGGAGGGCAAGATATGAACGAGCAATTTCTGTGGGTATGCCCAAGCTTTTACTAACCTCGTTCACAATGGTTGTACTGCCGACGGGCACAGAAGTGACAACCACGGGGTGATTATTTTTTATGAATAAGAAATCTGTACTGAAGTCATTCATATTTATCAAAAGCGGAGAATGAGCTGTGGGAAAGGCGTGTGACAAAACCTTCATAAAAGCAAAACTGAAGTTTTCTAGCACAATATTGTTCTTAATACCCAAAGTACTCGTTATTTCCTTTTTAATTTTTTGAACAAATTTTGATTTAGTCGCACTCATCATAAAATGCATATCCGCTGATACAGCTTTTTTACTTTGAGGAAGCGTGGCCTCGTAGCCATTTATAGTCAGATTGGTTATCTTGGACTCAAAAACGTCGTAGTCATCTGCTGACTGGTCGATTAATTCTTTTTTGAACACTTTCTCTTCATCGTTCAACACATTTGCCACTGTTTTTTGGTCCAGTATAAAACCCTCGGTATGATTAAGAGTATTATTTTTTATTTTTGAATATACCCAAGGAGAAGAGAGTGAGACCAGGGCTCTGTTCACATGCTTTTTGCTCCCTATCCTTGAAAGTGCGTCCTTGAGGCACTTGAGGATTGCTTCTCCCTGTTTTTCCGAGTTATGATCGACTTCTAGAAAATATGAGCTTCTGGAATAAGTGACAATCGTTGGCAGCTTGTCCTCTTGCAGGTCAACTATAGCTGCACCAACTGAACCAGAAGAAATATCTAAAATTAAAACACTGTCACCAACAAAGGATGTTTTCCAAAACATCCTTATATTGTACATCGTTTAAGAATTCCTCAATACTGCTTTTATCCTCCTCACGCCGGACGACACAGCTTCTTCTTTCGCAATACTAAATACGCCAAGCTCACTAGTATTAGATACGTGAGGCCCACCACAAAATTCCTTAGAATAAGCCCCTTCTATTGAATCACCAACAAAATAAACCGATACGGAATCGCCGTACTTGTCACCGAAGAAATGAAGGGCACCGGTTTTCTCTGCCTCTTCCTTAGGTAACACAACCTTGTTCACTGGTAATTTATTTTCAATTTTATCATTCACTATTTTTTCTACTTTTGTGATTTCTTCTGGAGTCATCTTTCTGGGGAAGGTGAAGTCAAGGCGAAGCCTCTCTGTGGTGATGTTCGATCCTTTTTGACCAACTTCACTGCCTAATACATCTCTCAAGGCTTGGTGCAACAGGTGCGTGGCAGTATGGTATCTAACTTCTACACCACTATGTCCAGCCAGTCCCCCTTTAAATTTCTGATCCGCCCCTGCACGTGAAAGTTTTTGATGTTCGGTAAATTTATCAAGGAAGTCTTTTTCATTTAGCTCCAGGCCCTTCTCTTTGGCAAGCTCTTTAGTAAGTTCGAATGGGAATCCATATGTGGTAAAAAGCGTAAACGCATCCATGCCTTTTTCAAACTGTTTTAAGCCATCACTGAGTGTCTCTCTAAACTTATCCTCTTCTTTTATAACGGTATTATGAATAAGTGTCCTTTTCTCTTCAAGCTCTGGATATGCTCGAAGATATAAATTAACTACTCCTTGTGTGCAAATATAACCAAGTTCTTGATTCATTACTCCAATTTTATCTGCATTAAGTACAGCACGACGTATCAACCTGCGAAGCACATATCCACGTTCTGTATTTGATGGCAATACTCCATCTGCAATCATAAATGTTGCCGTCCGCAAGTGGTCAGCAATTATTCTAAGGGATCTTTGGTCAACATCGATTTTATCTTTGTTATATATCTGTGATTTTATTTCATTTATGATCGGCATAAACAAATCCGTATCATATGCAGTTTTTTTTCCTTGCATGACCGCTGTTATACGTTCAAGTCCTGCTCCGGTGTCTACATTTTTATTTGCGAGTTTACCTACAACCTTGCCATCTTTCTTTACATACTCCATAAACACATCGTTCCAAATCTCTACCAGGTCCTCTCTTTTGACGGCCTCCTGAAAATCCTCTTTGGAGAGATCACTCAAACCACCATATGTCATGTCATAAAACATCTCTGTGTCCGGCCCACAGGGTCCATTATCTCCTGCACTCCACCAGTTATCTTCTGCGCCCAAGGCGTATATACGGTGTTCTGGTAAACCTAAGCTCATCCAAATCTTTTTAGACTCCTCATCAAATGGCGCGTTCTCATCTCCTTCAAACACTGTCACATAAAGCCTCTGTGGATCTAGACCCAGACCTTCATCTTTGGAAGTTAGGAACTCGTAACTCCATTTGATAGCATCTTCTTTAAAATAATCCCCAAGCGACCAATTACCGAGCATCTCAAAAAATGTAAAGTGTCTGTTGTCTCCAACATCATCCAAATCACCAGTACGGACACACTTCTGTACATCTACCAACCTCTTACCCTTAGGATGTTCTTCACCAAGAAGATACGGCACAAGTGGGTGCATCCCTGCGGTAGTAAAGAGGACTGAAGGGTCATTCTCCGGCACCAGGGGTGCAGAAGGGATAACAGCATGCCCTCTTTTGGCAAAAAAGTTTAAGAACCTTTGTCTTATTTCCTCTGATTTCATAGGCAAAATATATCACAGACAGGCCTTAAATGAGAGTTTTGAGTATCTGGAAATCTCTTAGGAGTTCCTGTTTATTGTTTGGGTTATACAGAGCTACAGCTGGATGATACAAAGGGACCACTTTGACATTTTGACCACTGATCGTTGTCAGAAAGACCTGGCCGTGCAGTCTGCCTATCGGGCCAATCTGCGCCGAGAGTCCATATCTGTTCATGATGTAGTCCATGGAAAACCGACCAAGAGTAGCAATAATCTTTGGTTTAATTATCTCTATCTGACGATCGAGGAATGGTGCATATAGCTCTATTTCTTCTGGCTTTGGATCTCTATTTTTCGGAGGGCGGTCTTTGACTATATTAGTAACATACACTGATTCTCTTTTGATTTGGACAGATAGGAAGAGCTCATCCAACAACTTCCCTGATCTACCACAAAATGGCCTGCCTGCTTTGGCCTCGTTCTCACCGGGTGCTTCGCCTATGAACATCATCTCTGCCTCATGACTCCCTTCGCCAATCACCGGGAAGGCCCTGTTGGCCACTCGATCTTCATAAAGAGGAGAGGATTTGAGGTCAAGTACTTCTTGTTTTATTTTCTCTAATGATTCATCTCTATCCATCTGATTCTTATTAGGATAATTTTTTGGCTTTGCTTCTCAACATTTCACCCAAAGCTGTCGTGTATGCACAATAGTCGCATTCATTGGCGGCTTTCGGTATCCTGTCATCATCTAGACATTTCTTTATACTTTGTATAACTGATTCTATCCAATCTGTATTCCCTGTATAAGGGATGAGCTTCACATCAAATTCTAATTTACCATCAAATGAATTCCTGTCTGTTTGGCCGTTCACATATACAAAGTACCCCGTATCTGAGACTTTGAAATTATTTTGTCTAAAGAGCCACTGATAGATCTCCATCTGACGTTTATATCCTATTTGCCACTCTGCATCGAGGCTCACCTCCTCATCTTTGGATGTAGCCTTGTAATCCACGATTAAAAGCTCTCCCTCCGGATTTATCCATACATCATCAATACCACCAGAGATGAGCATTCCAGTACTTGAATGCATGTACTGGATACCTCCCTTAAGAGCGTCACGCCATTCATCTATCTTTGGATGTGAGAATGGTACCGCGTCGAGTCCGTAGGCTTTCAAAAGAGGGTGGTGACTCGCCGCCTCCCTGTGGATATCAAATTCTTTTTTCAAAAGTTTATCTACAGCACTGTTCAAAGTAAAAGGATACCCTTTGGGCCTCGCGATGCCCAACTTATTGTCTATATAAAAACAACGTTTACAATCCAAAAACAAATCTATTTTAGATCTGGAAAGTCTCCAGCTTTTTCCGCCGTAATTCCAGTTTGGATTACGATTTGGCTTGTAGTATTGAGACATCTTAACTTTAGATACTAATTCTTGTTCTCCCTTTTTTCCAGATGGAGAACTGTATGTTCGATAAACCAAAAGAAAGTGAAAACTATTAGTGTTGCCAGGGTTGCAAATATGGCCAATGATTCGAGGCCGTAACCTACAGCCATACCCACACCAGAGGCTACCCAGAGGCCTGCAGCAGTAGTTAAGCCTGATATCCTAGAATCTTTAAAGATGATCACCCCTCCACACAGAAAACCAATACCCATGACTATGCCGGCGGCCATTCTCATGGGATCAAAATCATACCCACCATTTGCAGGGATAACGATCCTGGATATAAGGATAAACAAACAAGAGCCCATCGACACTAAACTATAAGTTCTCATCCCCGCAGTCTTACCAGCGAAAGACCTCTCTATGCCGAGACTGGCTCCAAGCAATAGTGCGATGACTAGATCAAGAAAAATTATATTGGACATTGTTTTTTATAAAATTTTAAAGTTCGTTTATCTCACTTATGATTTCATCGATATTGACCTTTGCACCAAGCGCCTGTTCAAGCAAGTTTGGGTTTTGCTTTATTTGCGTGCAGAGCACAATTCCCTCCTTCAGCAGAGTATCTTTATCTACTGTGGATAGAGACACCAGACAGGTTATCGGGTGAAGTTTTTCTTCTTCGATCATGTCCTGCAAACTTCCATCTTCTGGATAGTTCCATCCTATCATGACCAAATCTTTGCACTCCCCATAATGAATAGCTGTCGAAGAAAACTTAGTATTAGTTATGAGCCATCCTTCGTTTATTTTTCTTTCTTTACCACCATATTTAAAGATATTTTCTCTGAGGTCATCGAATCGGGCTTTGACATATAAAGCCACCTTCACATCTGATTTTGTACCTAATTGGTTATGGAATTTAGCTTCACACATAATCAATTTTTTATCATTCCAGGCTACAACGTCTACTTCGTGTGGAACACAACCTCCGAGGACGGACTGACGCGTTTCTGTCTCAAAGCCTTTGGCTTTGAGTATTTCTGCGACGAAATCTTCAAAAGGAAAACCGGATGGTCCAAGGTCCATCACTGCCCTCCTCAATGAATATCTCCTTGCTACGGGCTTCTCTTTGGCATGAAGGAGAGAAAATGCATGGCTATAAATCTCTGAAGTCGTCATCCCATTATAGAGATCGGGGAGGATTTTGGAGATGACGTCTTCCACCGATTCAGACATGGCACCAGAACGCAAAAGTGAAGCTCTTAACTTTTCTGTATCAAAAGCCTCATGTTTGCCGTTCGCCTTCTCTATAATTATTTGATTTGTGGTGAGATCTGGATTCACTTTTCTAGTATAACTTAAAACTACTATTCTAGGATACTGTCTATAACAGCTCCTCCAAGGCATTCTTCACCATGGTAAAAAACAATAGACTGCCCGGATGCGATGGTCTGGTGAGTATAGAAAGAAACTGTATCTCCCTCTATGTTTACATTGAATTTGGTTTGCCTGTATCTAATACGAGCTTCTATTTTGAAGTCAGAGATATCCACCCTGTCATGTATCCAGTTTGCCTTAACTATCCTGATTTTTTTGGCCTTGGACGATTCTACGACGACAGGGTCGTCTGACACTGTTATTGTGTTTTGATCTATGTCCCTAGAGATTATGTAGTTTGGGTTACTATCTGCTTTATTTTTGATGATTGTAAAACCATGTCTTTCTCCTGAAGTATAGAAAATCGCGCCTCTATGTTGGCCTATTACCTCGCCTGCACTATTCAGCACCTCCCCCTTTTGTTGTGGGATAAAGTGATGAAGGAAATCTTCCATGCTGATATCACCAAGAAAACATATACCCTGGCTGTCCTTTTTGTCTGCGACTGGCAATTTTAATTTTTTGGCCAGCACTCTAACCTCATCTTTTTTTAAATTCCCAATAGGAAAAAGTATTTGCCCCAATAAATTCTTCTGAATGGTCCAAAGGAAATAACTCTGGTCTTTGTTTGTGTCTCTACCTTCATAGAGTAAATACGAATTGTCCTTCTTTATAACTCTCGCGTAGTGACCCGTAGCAATACAATCTGCACCCATCTCCATCGCTTTTTTAAAAAAGATACCGAATTTTATTTCTTGATTGCACATCACGTCTGGATTCGGGGTCCTCCCTGCTTTATATTCGTTAATCATGTACTCGGCAACTCCTTCTTTATATTCCTTTTCAAAATCAAAAAATAAAAAAGGTATGTCCAGGTGAGCAGCAACTCTCATGGCATCCCTTCTTTCTTCTTGCCACGGGCAAGGTAGGAAATCCGGTGACCAAACCTTGATAAAGACGCCGGTCACATCAAACCCTTGGTCCTTTAAGAGTGCGGCAGAAACAGCACTGTCTACTCCACCAGAAAGACCCACAAACACTCTAGGCCTGTGACTCTTAGTTCCTGAGATATTTTGCTTTGTTTTGCTTATGTTCATCGAATGTCTTGGCATAATGCATGACACCATCGTCGTCCGTCAAGAAATAAAAATAATCACTGGTCTTAGGATTAAGCGCCGCGATGATTGATTCAAGGCCCGGGTTCGAGATGGGTTCTGGGGGTAGTCCTCTGTATTTATAAGTATTGTATGGCGAATCTATGCTTAGATCATCTATGGTGAGCTCTTTACTTGTTTTGCCTGTTATATAACCAATACTAGCATCAACCTGCAAGGCCATTTTTATACCTATCCTCTTCCATAAAATCCCAGAGACTATTTCTCGATCTACCTTATTTTGTGCTTCTGACTCAAGAATCGAAGCCATGATAATAATCTCTTTTTCTGATTTTTTTGATTGCTTTATGTCTTCTACAAGCGGTTCTAGCTTATTCTCAAAATTATTTACTAGTAGGTTGATAGTTGATGAAGCGGTCGCACCCGTCTCTATAAAATATGTATCAGGAAACAGATACCCTTCTCTCGCATTATTCAAAAAGTACTGATGATCAAATTTGGAAAATCTGTCATCAAAGAGTTTGGAGATTTTAGTTTTAGTAAAACCTTCTGGGATGGTTATCCGAACTGTGTCTAACCCCCTCATTCCATGTAAAATTCTCCACGCCAGAGTAAGAGAGCCCTGTGGTTTGGACAAATAATACTCCCCAGCCTTCATCTCTCTCTCGCCGCCTAGAATGATGGCAAATGTTTTGAATCCAAAAGCAGACCTGATAACCTTATCCTCCTTCAATTCAAGAGCCAGTCCGTACAGACCGGAACCCTCTTCTACTGTGATAATACTGTTTTGTGGGAAGCCAGAAGGTGCTCGAACAATAAGTATAAATATCAAAACAAGCAAGAAAATTATCGATCCTAGACCGACATGCAGATTAGTTAGATTCTTGTTTTTTATCCATTCGTCTATTCGTAGAAGAATGCTTTTCGATATTCTGAAAATCGGGTTATCCATTGGGCGCTAAATAGGTAAGTTCGAAGGAGCTTCCGCCTTCTTCGAAGGTATGCGAGTAAGTGTTGGTGTGGCAGCGACGATAGAGCTTGGGAAATGCCATAGTGTAGCCAACTCCTCTGTAGTTAGAATAAATGGATTAGCCTTAAAGTTTTTGAACGGAGGATTGAAGAAGGACCTCCTCTTATAAGCCTCGAGGATTTTCTTTTCGTTCTCAAGTTTCTTTTTACCCCTAAAGTCTTGCCAAGGATAGTCATACCCCGTACTCCACCCTGGTCTAAAACCATTCAAAGCATTTGAACTGAATTGCTTGAAACTTCCTAAAAGTCCTCCAATATTGTTTGGATTAAAAATTTCTTTGTCTGCCATATAGGCGCCCCTTATCATCGTATCGAAAGCAGGCTTCGCTGCAGCACGCTCTATGGCCCCTATGACGTCTTGCTGTGCCTTGGTTAAGCTCAAAGTACTTGAGGCCTTTGTGTCATCTGCTTTCATCACTCCTTTTTTGACAATATCTTTTATCTCTTTCTCTATTTTTGGCTTCCAATCAGATTTTGGAAAGAAACGACCATACTTGATGCCCTCTTTTGTATGTCCTTGGATCAATATCTGAATCCAGGCCTGCTCACCTCTTCGCAAAGAACCCAGGAACTCTAGAACAGGAACGATTGGATCATTTTTGAATTCTTCTTTTGGATCTTCATGTAAGCCGTAGTCAACATAAGTTTTGATCGGATACGCATCTGCTTTGGTTAGAGCAAACTGACCGAACCAACCAAAACTAGTTTTCTCTGGATTATGAACCACATCGAGTGCATAATCTTTCGCTTCATGTATCTCTATATTCGGATACTGAGCATAAAGTTGGGATTCGACGACATTCTTAAATTTTGGATGAAGCCATATGTAGAAGTGCACCGCCCCGCCCAGAGAGATAAGTTCAAGTGAAAACCAAGGCCTCACTCGTCCTTTAAGGTAAACGTCTATAAGCGAACCAACACCAGTCTGGTATAGGTTGCCCAAGAATATCTCCATGGCCACAGGGGAACGACTTATCTCTCTGGGGATCTTTATCTCCAGGAGCAATGCTCCTTGGGACTTTATGTATTCTCTTTGTTTGTAACTCAACCAAACATCAAACCAAACCAAAATAAACAAAAGCGGAACCCACACCGGAGCAAAGAGGAGTGCGCTGTCCCATATCTCTAGAGCGAGCCTCGTGTCAAAGAAAGAAAGTAGTTTGTCGAACATAGATTCATTTTACACAACAAAGTTCAAAAAAACATCCTTCGCTGTTGCTCGGGATGTTTTATGCGTTCTGATATTTGCCTTCTTTGTCTTTTTTGAAATACTTGCTGTTTTGAAGGTTGACCATGATAGTGTTTTCTTTTACATATCTTTCCTTCAGCACCTTTTCAATGATCTTGTCTTTGGTTAAAGGGCCCTCCTTGTCGAGTATCTTCTTGATCACATCTTTGACCACTCCAGACATGTAGCCCCATTCTGCAAGCGCGTATAGACCACGACCAACCAGAACAAAGCGTGGGTCCTTGATAAGTTCGTTGTGGGTTGTGGCTACGTGAGCTTTCTTGTCGAAATACTGAGAAATAGCCTTGGCCACTTCTTTAAAGTGTATTGGGGACCCATGTTTGCGGATCACCAAGAAAGCATAGTCCCTCATACCTTTGGCGTTTACGTTTGGGGAGTTAGTTTTGCCCCATTCTCCTAGTGGGTTTTTATCTATTTTATGGGATATAGCGAGCCATCGTTTGATCACTTCTTCATTCTTGTATTTCTCATTAATATCTTTGACTTCTTCCAAGAAAGAATTGATCAGGTCTCCTTCGAGCACGAGTTCATCATCTGAAAGTTTGGAATACAGCTTTTTGATCGCACCTTGGATTTTCTTGGAGAGCTCTGCGTCCACATGCCATCTATGTTTGAATTCTTCGTCTTCCTTTTCTCTTTTGAATTCCTCACCAACGACTAAAAGAAAATTGACGTGGTTCTGAGCGCTAATATCCTTTGAAAGGTGCTTGAGCAAATCCTTTTCTGAGACTATGCCTCCGAGTGCGAGAATGACTTCTTTGATTTCTGTAAATATGGGTTGGGTTTCCTTGTACTCTTTTGATTTGCGAATAGCGATGAGTGAATGGTTCTCTATCTGACGAACTCTCTCTCTGGTGATACCGTATTTTTTGCCTATAGCATCAAGAGTCATCCTGGTGGATTTTGGACCTAAGCCGTATCTAGATTCGATGACGTCTTTACCTCTTTTTGTGAGAACAGAAAGCAGCTTTTTGGTGACTTGCTTTGGTTTGAAGCTCAAATTGATTTTTTCGCTCATGTTTATAGTGTCTATTTGTATCACTTGACTACTTTGGTGTCAAGTGTCAAAAGGAAACATTAAAATCAATTATACCACAATGTTGACAATTTTACCAGGAACCACGATAACTCGCTTAGGTTCCCCTCCACTTAGCCATTTTTGGACCTCTATGAGGCTTAGGGCTGTGGTTCTGAGCTCCTCCTCATTCGCCTCTGAGCCAATCTTGAAACTTGCTCTGACCTTGCCATTTATGGTCACTGCGATAGTCACTTCTTTTGGTGAGAGTTTGGATTCGTCAGCTTCTGGCCAAGGCGAGAGTAGTATGGATTCTTTGTGTCCAAGTCCATTCCAGAGTTCTTCTGCTGCATGTGGAGCGAATGGTGAAAGCAATTTTAGTAATGCCTCATATTCTTCTTGTGTCACTTTGTCGTGTTTTTCTAATGCGTTTGCATAAATCATAAGTGCCGAGACAGCAGTATTGAAACCCATAGACTCTATATCGCCAGATACTTTTTTGATGGCATGGTGCATCTCGTATTTTGGTTCAACACTACTATCTGTGGTGATCTTATCCTTCAATCTCCAGACTCTTTCTAAAAATTTCCTAGTACCGACCAAAGAATCTTCATTCCACGCTATCGCTTGTTCAAATGGACCCATGAACATCTCATACAACCTCAAGGTATCTGCACCAAAACGATCTACGATTAAATCAGGGTTTATCACATTGCCCAAGGACTTGGACATCTTTACTCCATCCGATGCAAGGATAAGGCCGTGCGAGGTACGTTTCTGATAGGGCTCGCTTGTGGGTACCAAACCTATGTCAAACAAAAACTTGTTCCAGAATCTGGAATACAGGAGGTGGAGAGTTGTATGCTCCATGCCACCGTTGTACCAGTCCACAGGCATCCAATGTTTAAGTTTTTCTTTGGATGCAAATTCACTGTCATTCTTGTCATCCACGTATCGTAAAAAATACCACGAAGAGCCTGCCCAGTTTGGCATTGTGTCTGTCTCCCTTTTGGCCTCTCCACCACACTTCGGACATTTGGTATTCACCCAAGCTTCTATTAGGGCAAGTGGCGACTCCCCTGTGTCTGTTGGTTGATAGTTTGAAACTTCTGGTAGTAATACTGGTAAGTCGGCCTCTGGTACAGGTACAGCTCCACAACTAGCGCAGTGGATTATAGGTATAGGTTCACCCCAGTATCTCTGCCTAGAAAAAATCCAATCACGGAGTTTGTATTTAACAACTTTCTTGCCGAAATTCTCGAAACCCGCTTCTTGATAATTTTCAACTATTGGTAGTCCGTGTTTCTCTGCAAAAGCTCGATCCCTTTCATCACTTGCAGGTACGGCCATGATCGCTCCGGTACCATACTCTGGCAAAACATATTCGGCTTCCCAAACTGGGATTTTTTCTTTTGTTGCTGGGTTTATGACAAATCTACCAGTAAATCTGTCTTCTTTACCTGCAAGCACGATAAAAGTCGCACCAAAGATCGTGTCTGGCCTGGTGGTGAATACCTCTATGTCATCAAATTTTATAAGAGCACCCTCAGAACGGCCAATCCAGTTTCTCTGTTGAGCTTTCACTCTCTCTGGATAATCTACTGTATCTAGGCCATGTAAGAGCTTCTCTGCATAATCAGTGATCTTTAACATCCACTGTTCCTTATCCTTTTTTTCTACCTCTGTGCCACAACGTTCGCATTTACCATCCACCACCTCTTCATTCGCTAAACCGATTTTATCTTTCGGACACCAATTGATCGCCATCTTGGCTTTGTACGCGAGTCCGTGCTCGAGAAACTTGAGGAAAAGCCACTGGGTCCATTTATAGTACTTTGGATCAGTGGTGTTTATCTCTTTGGACCAATCAAAAGAGATGCCCAGGGATTGAATTTGTCTACGAAAGTTGTCTGAGTTCTCTTTGGTGACCACCTTTGGGTCCTTGCCTGTTTTAATCGCATAGTTCTCTGTGGGGAGGCCGAACGCGTCCCAGCCTATCGGATATAGCACGTTGTAGCCCTGCATACGTCTTTTGCGTGCGATGACATCCATACCTATATACGGACGAGGATGGCCGACGTGAAGTCCGTCACCTGATGGGTAAGGGAATTCTATAAGCGCGTAGTATTTTGGTTTGTCACTGTTATCCTTGGCTTCAAAGATTTTGTTCTCTGCCCAAAATTTCTGCCATCTTTCCTCTATGTTTTTTGGATCGTACTCACTTTTCATTTATCTTTTTTGAACTGGGTAGAAGTCTGGGTCTATAGTTCTGATAAAACACTGATACCCTGCTTCATGTTGCCAGTTAGATCCATTTTTCAATCCATACATAGCAGATGAATCAACCATACTGCCGTTCTTCATCATCTTCGGAGTCGGCTTTTCGAAAGTGGCGCAGAGTTTGAATGATTGACCATCAACTTTTGTATACTCATATGACTTTTCTGTTTTTGGATCTTTTGGTACAACCCATCCTCCTATGTTGTTTGCATTTAGATCTTCAGTTTTAGCTGGTAGAATACCCTTCTGTTGCCAGTAGCTTGTCACTTGTGACTGAATATTCTGTAAGTTGTTAATCCTCTCTGAATCTTGCCTCTGCATACGCTGTGTTGATGGAGAGCCAATCACCGAAAATCCTACGAGGATAGAACCAACAACCAATATGATAGAAAATATTCTCCATGCCATTCTATTTTTAGTAGTCAGGGTGCTCCTCAAATCTGCAAGGAAATATCCGAAAACACTACCAGCGACCACAAATACCGACAATACTTTCAGCAAGAAGCCGGCGGTCATCTCTTGCCCATCTATGAATAGATAAAGGAGGGTGATGAGGTCAGCCACGAGCACCGCACCAGCGACAAAGAGGGTGATATAAAGTAACCACCTACGCACAGACCCCTCTCTCAATGTTGGATCTACTGCATATGACTTTTGAAGGAGAGAAGAAAGGATCAAGAACAAAGGGAAAATGATGATAAGCGTGGCCACTGGAAAGCTGATAGAGCTACTGTAATAGTATCCGTAGTATTCAGTTACTTGCGGGAAGGCAACGTTTATCACTCTAAAAAGAAGATTCAGAAGGGCTATGGCTCCTGCATACAAGGAGATCATCGCACCTAATTGTAAAAAGAAATCTCTGATTGTTGTTTTATTGTTCATATTTGTATTATAGCAAATCCATCATATAATTTCTTTACCCTTACCCTGGAGGATTTGGATGGCCGCGAAGAAGAGAAAGCCCTCGTATCGTTCGAGCAGGACTCGAAGCAGGAGTCAGCGGGGACGGTCGGGTGGCAAGCAGAGGCCGGCAAGTAGCCGCTGTCGCTGCTGTGGTCACTGCCTCTAGGTAGAGGCCGGGCGATAAGTTCGCCCGAACATGTTCGCGCCGGAACGATGTTCCGGCGCTTTTGATACCAAAAAATATTTTGCTACCATAGTGTTATGGTCAGAATACTTGAATTCCCATCCTTTCCAGCCCCAGAGGAACCAGAGAAAGACAGACTGGATTCAGAAGAAGTCGAGGGTGCCGATGATCCAAAAGTCGTAGATATCTCAAGCAAGCAAAAGCACATCGAAGGCGGGTTGGTAAACCCACGTCTACAGGCACTGATCGAAAGACTCAAAATCTTGGGCATTGAAGATTTCCCAATCTCTTCAATAAAATATAGAAAAATAGTCAAACTATTCGAACAAATGCCAGCGCAACGGCAGGCAAGGCTCTTGGCAGAAAACAGAAAGGTTGTAGCTGAATACAGCGATGAGGACATCAGAACCTGGTTAGAAAGACCAGAAAGCGAATGGGAAGCCCGCCCTGCTTTCTTTTATGCACTCTACGAAAGGTGTCTACTCGGACGCTAGACCAAAAACTCGATTACATCGCCGTCTTGGACGATGTACTCTTTGCCTTCTATTCGGACCCAGCCCTTCGCACGGGCGGCAGCATATGAACCCGCTTCCATCAGCTTGTCATAGTGGATGACTTCTGCACGAATAAATTTTTCTTGAAAGTCTGTATGGATAGATTTGCCAGCCTCCGGTGCGGTCGCATTCCTCTTTGTTGTCCAAGCTCGGCTCTCCTTCTCTCCTGTAGTGAAGAAAGTGATTAGGTCGAGTAGTTCGTACCCAGATTTGATGAGGTTGTCCATACCTGTACCGAAGATTGGATCTATCTCTATATAAGGTCCAGGGATTTTAGAAAGGACTTCCCTCTTATTCTCTGCAGCTTCTGAAGTATTGATCACATACAAGATGGGCTTATTGATCCCCCCCGCTTCGAGCTCCATGTTGATGATCTCTATGTCGAACAGTGGATCAACCTTGTCGTGCACATGGATAATATCTTTATCCTCGAAGATTCTTACAACTTGGATGATGGCGTCTACTTCACGGATGTTTTGGAGAAACTTATTGCCGAGCCCCGCACCCTCGCTCGCACCCTTCACCAAACCGGCGATGTCTACGAACTCCACAACAGCAGGGACTACTTTCTTGGACTTACTCATCTCTGCGAGCTTATCCAGGCGCACATCAGGAACAGGGACGATACCTACAGACGGATCTATGGTGCAAAAAGGATAGTTCTCTGCAGGCACACTCTTTTTGGTTAGTGCGTTAAAAAGCGTGGACTTCCCCACGTTTGGCAGACCCACAATTCCTACGGATAACTTAGACATATAGCAAGAATAGCTTTTTTTATGTGTTTTTACGAGGCTATTGACATTCGTATATCAGTGTGACATTCTTATGGAAGAACGCCCACCTCAATCTGGAAGGTCCATGAAGAAGCGTACGCTGGTCTCGTTCGGCATCACCACGGTCGTCATCTTGCTCGCCCTCACTGTCACTCAGACGCTCTGGAGGGACGTCGACTACAAGATTGAGATCGGCTCGATCATCTCTTTCGAGGATTCGTGGGGAGCAAGCGCGGGAACTATGGGTGAGAATTGTCTCGCCCCAAGCTTCGGCCGGGCGCGTGTCGTGGCAGTAGACGGCGCTTGGGTCACCCTCGAGGATGCCGGCGCGTACTACTGGTCCTGGACCAACACGCCTGGGTGTGACAGGTTCCAAAGAACTCGCCACTGGGTGAGAAAGAACATCATGAACAAGGCCGCGATCGAAGCAAGGGCAGCCAAGCACGACAGCCACTTACAAGAAACGAACCTGGCTGACTATCTTGCAGATCAAGAACGCCAGTAAGTACTTTCCCTCTCAAGAGAAGAGGGTGCGCTCACCGGGACCAGTCTCGGTGAGCATTTTTCATTTTATTTAACATTCCCCATATTTGGTAACCTACGATACCGATTGACAGTGGCATATTGAATCAGTATTGTGGCGAAAGGAACACACAATCACAAGCACACAAGCGAGGTTCCATGATAGTGAAAGAGGAAGTTCGTACGGACATGGTGATCGAGTGCACCACGGATGACACTGGGAGATGGCACTTCAGGAAGGCTGGTGAGGAGGTCGAGGTGACCTTCTGCTCTGGCGCAATCGTCTTCGTCGAAGGTATTCCCGAAGAATCCAAGAAGAGGTTCGCGGTTCGTTCGGACAGGCCCAGGGCCACCGTCGAAGTTCGTGGTGACAAGATCAGCTTCGCCTTCGGCAGGCAGACAAGGGCACCGTACATCCCCACCCGTGAGAAACACCGCGTGATGATCACCGTGAGGTCCGTCCCCCACAAGGGACACAAGGAACGCCAAACCGCCTGAGAGGGCGGTTATATTATTTTGCTTTTTTGCCGAGGTTGAAAACTTTGCGTTTGAGGTTTTCTCTACGGCTCATGCCAAAGTGTTTGAGGTAACCGAATTTGTGAACGTAGATAGGTGACAAACCAGAGAACCACAGGATCCCCTTCTTTAGCTCATTTGTTGTATCTCCAAATATAATTCTCTGGATAATAGGTGCCGTGTCAGAGGTGATGACCATCGCAGCTGATTTACCTTTCAGCAACCTCTTCCACATGTACCCACCGGAGACGAAGTTGTAAGCGAACCCAGGCAACCATACACGGTCGAACAACCCCTTTAGTAAAGCGGGCATCGTAGACCACCAGGATGGATAGAATATAACAAAGTGGTCAGACCAACGAACGTTTTCTTGGAAAGAAAGTAGGTCAGGCTCGAGCTCTTGGCGGAGTCTGTATCCGTGGTGGAGGATGGGGTCAAACTGCATATCTCCGATGTTCATACGGCGAACCTCGTGACCTGCTTCTGTGGCTCCGCGTTCATATTCATTGGCCAATGTGGAATTCAAACTATCCTCATCTGGATGCCCTAAGAGGATAAAAATCTTTTTTTTCTTTGTATTGAATAGTCCAAACATATTGTTATAAAAGTTTTTGTAATTCGGCCTGGTTTTTGCGCATCACCTCCATGGTAGCCTCGAGCTCGGATTTACCTGACTTCTTTTTGGCTTCGATCTCTTCTCCAATTCTCTTAAAGAAGTCAGGGTTCTTTTCTACCATGGCCATGATCTTCTCCTGCTCGGCCTCAGGTACGCCCTTCATCTTGGACTTCATCACCTGTTTGAGCAGAAAGTTTTTGAACATACCCATAGGTCATTTATTATACTGTCATTTATGACCAAATCAAAACCCGACCTTTCAGCCGGGTTTTGATTCTTATTGATAATTTATTATTAAATTATTTTTTGTCTGAAGGGAGGATCTTGTACATACCGGTTCCGCAAGTTGTACAGGTACCCTTGGCTGCTGGTCGTCCAGGCTTGATCTCTACTTTCTGGACATCCTTCATTTCCCTCTTTTCCTTGCACTTTACGCAATATCCTATTATTTGATCGTTCATAGATTGATTATACCATTCTATCCACAGGACGCAAGGTATCAAACTTGCTTTCACACTATATCTGTTCATAATTAGTGTATGAGTGAATCACTAGAAAACTACTTAGATGCCCCGCTAGCGGACATAGATCCCAGCGTCCCCGCTTTCACTTACGAGGCCAAGGATATCGAGAAATTCCTGAAAGAAGGCAAGACGTATGCAGAAATCGAGGAGATGCAAAGGGTGGCGAACGAGAACATACTAGCCGGTAAATATCGTACAGAAAAAAAGCGAGCTGCTTAGCTCGCCTTCTTTCTTTTACTCTCCAAGCTTTGGTTTATTGATCGAGTAAATTTGTCCAGACTGATGTATCCATCATTGGCTCAAGTTCTACGGGTCTATCTACGTTCAACTTGGAATAATCTCCACCGGCTTGGTTTAACTCTTGTTCGAGAGCTGGCATAGTCTGGTTGTAAACTTCGAGTTTCTGATCCACAGACATGTCTGGGTTCATGAATGCGGCCAATATAAGGCCGAAAAGTTGTATTGTTTGCAATGTAAGCTCTGCCATGAATTTGTGTGTATATTATGCTTAACTGTACAAGTATACCATACATCAGGTATATAAGTCAAGTCAAGATTGTTCCTCATTTTCTGGTGGATAACTACCCCACCTCGCTTGCCATCTCTGGTTGGAGGATGTCGTTCCAAACTAGGAGCTTCCATTCTGGTTTACAAAACGGCCATTTTTTATAGGTACAGATAGTGAGACCTGCATTTTCTATCGGATTTAGAAAACTCAATTTGTTGTATTCAGAAGCAGTGAGACTCTCCCCCATGAGCATGTAGGAGATGATCATCTTCAGAAAGATATTGTGAGTAACCATGAGGATCCTTTTTTCCTTTCTCTGGCTGATATATTCGAGCAATGCCTTGGCCCTTTCCTTTAGATCAGCAAAATTTTCTTCATCTGAGTAGCGGAAATTATCTTTGTGGAACCCTTTGTCTATGAGGTCGATGATTTGTCGCACCTCTGATTCGTCTCCGTGGTGACCAATGATCTCTCTAGGATTCCGCCTTTCTTTTAACAAATCACTATATTCGATGTCAGTGATCCCCAGTTCATGAGCGATGATGTCAGATGTTTCTTTGGTTCGCTCAAAGGGGCTGGATATGAGGACTTGCGGTCGGCCTTTGTGTTTGGGGAACTTGCGAGCAGTAGCCAAGGCTTGCTCACGGCCCTTGTCTGTGAGTGCTCCTTCTGCCCCTTGCCTGATCCCTTGTGAATTCAAAACACTCTCACCATGTCTGACAAAATAGATAACCTTCGTAGCCATGAATTTAGTTTACTATACTGAAACCGTATTTATCTCAGAAATTAAATACTTGACAAACACGCATAGTCGATGTAATCTCGCACGAGAGTTTGCTCTGCCCGCACTTCCACCAACCACTCGTAGAGGGTCCAATGGCGGCCAAGAAGAAGCCCATGAACGACGCGCGGAAGTCCGAAGTACTGATCAAGATCCTGAAGTCCATCCTTCTCGCGCAGTTGGAAGAGGAGGGTGATAACCTGGCTGATGAAGCCACCAAGAAGATGGCTGAGCTGATCGTCGATGTGTCAGAACTAGCCGGCATCTCCTATGAGGATCTCATCGAGGTGGGGCGCCCTGTGTGCCACGACCTACTCGATGAACTCATCAGTAACGCGATGGAGATCCTCGGGGATCAGAAGGCCGAGAAGGCCACAGGGTCGACGGGCACGCAAGAAGGCCGGTGAAGTGGGCGCAGAGCTGTCAGACAACAGCTCTCTTTTAATTTATAACTAATCTTTGTGTTCGTGCTTTATGAACTTTACTCCGAGGTAGTATGGCCAGATGATGATGGCCAAAACACCTTTCCAGAAGCTTAGTTTCAAGTAGCCGATAGTGAACAACCATCCGATCATCCACAAAGTACTCAACCCATCATTACTCACGATAATATTATTCATTTCATTCATTCTATTCATATAAGTAGTATATCAAATCATAAACCCTATCTCCAAATCCTAAAGTCGTCCATCCATTCTGATTGAGTCACCGGAGACCCTTGGTTAAATGTCGCTGGTGTTTTAAACAGATAGTATCCACCGCTGTTGTATGTGGCGATGTTCGTATGTGACCACTTTCGCTCACCGTCTATCCAGCCGTGGATAAATCCATCCAATGCATTCGGGGTTGAACTCTGCCTAGTATGAAAGGTGACTCTGTGCCAATTTCCATCTGCGAGCGTTTCAACGCTCACTGGACTACCCACATTCTGCTGATAAAGAGGATGGTCATAGTCAGAACCCATACCCAGAGTGTGGTTCTCGCTTATGAAATCAAATCTCGAACCAGATTGTGCCCAGAGAAAAAACAGCTTTTTGGCATTACCACTGCACCCGCTCCTACCATTCCAATCGAAAGCAAACCCACTTTGGTAACGGACGGAGTACTGTACGTATATCTCATTTGTGGGTGTGAAGGACCATTCGAGTAGCTTCGAATCATCCTGGCAATTACTTGAAGCCGACCAGTCGAACCTCACTGCATTCGTCCCTCCTACACCTTGAGAATTATCCGCAAATATAGAATTCTCTCCGAGGGTGGTGTATGAACTCCTGATAGAGGCCGAACTTAGCTTCTGATTAAAATTGTCGTACCAAAGAGATGTGTTCACCCCCGCTTGATACTGTGGTTCTGTGCTTGGTTGTGGTACTACAACTGGTGGGGTGATCACTGGAGCCGGGGCCACGGTGGTCGAAGTAGTGACAGTATTTGTGGTAACTTCCACTGGGAGAGGAGCTATGGTAGGTGCTTCAGGATTATTATTTGAAGAACGAGATGATGAACCACCCCCACCAGAAGAGCTCCTTCTCACTGGAATCGTGGTGGCGACAATATTCAAACTATTTAATTTGGTTCTGGTCATTGGTCCGACGAAACCCGTATTTGATACATTGTTTGAGGATTGAAACTTCTTTACGGCAACTTCGGTGAGGTTCCCATAATATCCGAGGCCGATGTTCGGGGGCATGACCAAATACCCTTTAGAGATGAGGATTTGTTGCAGAGCAACCACTTGTGTGCCCGTCGATCCAACCCCCATATCATTTATTATATTTGCAGAAGACACGTTCAATACCTGCATGGCTTGTATTTGTTTTTGCAATAGCAGTAGCTGAGCTTGGAGTTCAGCTATGGTCGGTGTTTGGGCTCTAAGAGAAATTGGGATGAGAACAAGGAGAAGCAAGGGCAACAAACGCTTCATTGCCATTAATCATAGCAGATATTAAGTAAATCTATTCTCCACACCAAACCTACCAATCTGATTCACTGTAGAGTTTTTTATCCCTAACATCCTCTAGTGCCCTAAGAATATATGGAATTGTATTTTGAGGTAGATTCTGAAGGTTGAACCAGCTTAGATCGTCACACTTTTCTGGTTCCATATTCTTCAGCTCTCCATCCCATTTACTGCATGTAAAGAAAAAATCCAGATGCTCGTCATTATGATCCGTCCCGTTCCTGTGCATCACATGGACAAGTCCGACATCCTTTTTATCTATAAGCACATCTATTTCTTCTTTCGCTTCTCTCACTAGACAATCCAGTACTGACTCACCCTTGTCTACATGCCCAGCTGGGACACTGTAGTTACCATCCTCATACCCCGTATTGAAACGACGCAAAAGCAAAACTTTCTCATCTTGAAATAGAAGTAGGTACGATGCCGAAATAATCTTATGCCGTTCCTTTTTCATCTTGTGATTCTAACATTCTAGGCTATCAAAAAAAACAAAATACCCCATAAGTGGGATATTTTTGGTTTTGTGGACCCTACAGGACTCGAACCTGCCACCCCCTCATTGCAAATGAGGTGCTCTACCAGATGAGCTAAGGGCCCAAGAACATTACTATATTAGACCAAAACCAATAAATCAAGGTCAGAAACCGAGCATTACCTAATTCTAAAGCACAAGAATCAAATATTTGACTTATTAAAAAACACTGGTATGGTGACCTCAGAGCACACCCACACACGGAGCAAACCCATGCAGTATTCTGATCTCCCGAAAGCGACATTCATCGGCGTAGCCTCGAATGCCCTCGACCTCTCTTTCCTGCTCGAGGAAGCAATGATTGGGACATGGGGACCATTCCTCTACTGCGATCGAGCCCGCGGTGGTCCGAACTCTTGCCGAATCCTCAGTCAGGTGGCGACGGAGTACACAGAGACCGCCCCACTTGTGCGGGCGATGGGCTGTACAAGCATGGCCATCGATCTCTTTCGAAAGGATTCCTTCTCGAAAGCGCGATTCGATCCAGCAACACCTCCAGCCCAAGGCGCAGTCAAGAGTTGGGAGGTGAGCCTCGCTAGCGCTACCGCCCATCACTTAGTGATCGTTAAGGCGGTATGGCGCCTTCCTTGACACGGCAACTCTCTGGAGTTGCCGTTCTTTATTATTTATTTTTTAATGCCAAATTGAGAACATGCTCAAGAAAACCCTCGGATGACCATCCAGATAGGTCAAGTGACTTGGGCAAAGAAGAATCAACCCCAAAGGATGGTTGTGAAGAAGTCTCCAATACATAGATCTTGCCTTGAGGAGTGAGGATGAGGTCAGAGCGCGAATAATGTCTTAAACCCAGGGCCTGGTGTGCTTTCTTGGCCACGTATTCCAAGCTCCTGTTTTCATTCGCTGTAAATGAATTTTCAGACAAATGCTCTCGCGCAGTAGAGAACTTTTTATCATAATCCGGTCTCTTGTTCTTCTCTGGAGTGCGGATCTCAACAGGGATAAGTGCGTACAACTCTTCTCCGTGTGCATTTTCTATAACTGAGCAGGCAGCTTCTTTGCCTCGGACGAACTCTTCAACCAACACTCTATCAGAAAATTCTAGTGCCTCATCTACTGCTTTCACCAACTCATCGAATGTATATGCAAGTCTGATCCCTCTCATGCTTTCTGCTGTAGCTGGCTTCACTACCAACGGATGCAAATAGTTTCTGAAAACATGAACGAGCTTCTCCACTTCGTCTTCTGCGGTTATAAGTTCATGTCGTGGTGTGAACAGTCCGTGTATCTCATACACACGCTTACTCATATCTTTGTTCGTGCTGATAGCCGAGCTGATCGTGCTCGATCCAGTGAATGGTATATGAAGAGAAGACAAAATCTTCTGAACATTGCCGTCTTCGCCGTATGCACCATGGAGCGCATTCCAAACCACATCTACATGTTCTAGGGACTTGTGTGGTTCAACCTTCATCCCAGATTTATGCCAGTCCCCTTCTTTGGAAATAAAAATATCTACTGGATGATAGTATTCTGGTTTATCTCTCAAGATCTTTAAAACATGCTCCCCTGTCTGCAGAGACGCATCATAGTCAGGGGATGGTCCGCCCCGCAGAACAGCCACACGAATTTTATTAGACAGAGATTGTGGATTCATAAATAAATTATATCCTACTCCTAACTCACCCGCACTAGATTCGAAAACCGCTTGATCGTAGTTTCCTGTGGTAAGTGATAGCGAACCGGTGCGCCTCAGAATTTGCAAGGAGGATCGACCTCCCCCATTTCTCTATTTTGCCCTTCTCTCCGATTATTTCTCTTGCTTTATGCTTTTCGTCTTTGACCACAGAGACGATTTCTATATTGAATCCTCTTTCTTTCAATTCTTCTTTAGCTGCATTTATCTGTGCAGTACTGCCATCAACCACGATGAGTTGTGGCAAATTCCACTCCGCATGGCCGAGTCTCCTGCGGATCACTTCCCTTAGATTCTTCGTATCATCAACACCGACCCTGCCACCGACGCCTTTGATTTTGAATTTCCTGTACTGACTCTTTTGCAGTTCATCATCCTCTACCACTACCATCACACCGACTGTATCAGACCCAGAGATATGGGCGATGTCATATGCCTCTATTCTAAACACATTCTCATCATAAACCCGAGTTGAATCTCTCTTTATCAGAGCGACATCCTGAATATGGTCGAGCGAGTAGAGCGTTCTCTTGATCTTCTCTGCATCTTCAAACCTCTCTTCTTTGGCGCAAAGCTTCATCTCTTTCTCTAATTCTTTGATCAAAGTTGTCTTTTCTCCATTGAAAAATAGTTCGAGGTGTTTGATTCTCTTTCTGTATTCTCTTTTGGATATGGCACCCGAGCAAACCCCGGGGCATAGACCGATTTGAGAGTTAAAGCATGGCTTTATTTTCGCTCCCATTTTCAATTCTTCTTTAGGAATACACTTGTCCCTGTATGGAAATAATTTACGAATAATTTTTAAAGCTTCTCGGAGCTCCCCACTGCTGGGGAAGGGTCCGAAGACTGATTTGATCTTATAATTCTTCGCAGTTTGCTCGAAGTGTTCTATGTTCCTAGAACGGATCACTAATACACGAGGGTAATCTTCGAGGGTGACGATAACTGAATTAAAACTCTTGTTGTCCTTCTCTATGGTGTTGTATGGGGGTAAGTGTTTTTTGATCTGGCCCGCTTCGAGCATCAGTGCTTCGAGGACGGATTGGGTTTCGGTGAACCTTATACTCGTCGCTCCTTCGACCATCTTCACTAACCTCGGTCCACGGGTTTTGATCAAATCCTTTGAAAAGTAGCTTTTGACCCTATCTTTCAAACTAGTGGCTTTGCCTATATAAAGTATTTCTTTTTTGGATCCAAGGAAAAAATACACACCTGGTGTGTCTGGGAGTTTGGCTTTCTGTAGTGCTTGACTATTCATACAAATATGATACTATATTTTCAGGACCCGCACAAAGGAGAGGTACATGAAGCAAAGGACGTTAGCCGAAGACGCAACGAGTGGTAAGCCCAGGCTCGACACCATGACCCGAAGGAGAGCGGAAGCTGCACTTGATCGTGAGATCAGAACAGCATACTCCAACAAGCTTTCGGGCCACCCGACCTGGACACCCATCAACTACCACGATGGTCGCGGTACGCCAGTGAGGCCCTAAGGGAGTAGCAGAAATGCTACTCCTTCTTCCTTTTATTTTTCTTCAAAATTTTTCTTAAATATGTTCCGGTGTGTGTATCAGTATTTGCCACCTCCTCTGGTGTTCCCTTGGCTACCAATTTTCCACCACCGTCTCCACCTTCAGGACCGATGTCCAAAACATAATCCGCACTTTTGACAAGATCGAGGTTATGCTCGATCACCACCACAGTGTTTCCTTTGTCTACTAATTTTTGCAAAATTTCTATAAGTTTCTTTACATCCTCATAATGTAGACCTATCGTGGGCTCATCCAAGATATACATAGTTTTTTGTACATGAGGACGATAGAGCTCTGAGGAGATCTTCACTCTCTGTGCTTCTCCACCTGAAAGAGTCGTAGCTGACTGCCCGAGCTTCAGATAACCCAGACCCACATCACTCATGGATTTTAATCTGTCATAGATTGCGGGGATGTCCTCAAAGAATCTGAGGGCTTCTTCTACTGTCATCTCCAACACTTGGAAGATATTTTTCTTTTTGTATTCGACTTCAAGGGTTTCTTTCATAAACCTCTTACCACGACACACGTCACATGGTACATAGACAGTTGGGAGGAAATGCATCTCTACTTCGATCATCCCATTACCCTGACAAGTTTCGCACCTTCCCCCCTTTACATTGAATGAGAATCTGTTTGCTTTCCAACCACGTGCACGTGCTTCGGATGATTCTGCAAAAAGGTCACGAATAAAAGTGAATGCCCCCGTATAGGTGGCTGGGTTTGAGCGTGGTGTACGACCAATCGGAGACTGGTCGATGAGTATCGCTCGACCGATGTATTCACTACCCGCAAAGGACTGTGCATTGTGTGTTTCTGCACTCCTGTATCTACGATCGAGTCTGGCCTGAAGATTTTTATAAAGGATTTCGTAGATGAAAGAAGATTTACCCGATCCAGAGACGCCGGTGACAGCGACTAATCGTCCGAGAGGGATATCTACATTCAAATGTTTGATATTGAATATCTTCCCCGCGCGAATTTGAATACTGCCTTTTTCTGAGGATCTCCTTTCTTCTGGCACAGATATTTCACTCTCCTCTCGAAGATATGAGAGTGTCAGAGATTTTGAATCATTCTTCTTCGCGGTCAAAAGTGGCTCGAGGTAATCAGCGACGACGACGTGTCCGCCGTGTATACCTGCTCCAGGACCAATATCTACGATATAATCCGAAGAATAAATTGTATCTTCGTCGTGCTCGACGATGAGAATGGTGTTACCCAGATCACGCAAGTCGAGGAGGGTTTTGATCAATCTGTCATTATCCCTCGAGTGTAGACCGATAGTGGGTTCGTCGAGCACGTAGAGTGCCCCCACGAGCCCAGAACCAAGCTGGGAAGCGAGTCTAATACGCTGTGCTTCTCCACCTGAAAGTGTGTGGGCTCGTCTGTCCAGGGTCAAATAATCGATACCCACGTTTAACATGAATTCGAGTCTGGAAGCGATCTCTTTGATCACCACTCTGGAGATATTTTTCTCCCTGATGGTTAGTTTGATTTTCTTGAAAAACTCATCTGCCTCTTTGATCGATTGTGCTACAACTTCTACGATATTTTTTCCGCCAACCAAAACATGCAGAGCTTCTTCACGTAGTCGTTTTCCTTTACATTTTGGACATGGTGTACTGCCAAAAAGATATTTGGTACCTAAACCATTACACTCTGGACACGCGCCGTATGGAGAGTTAAACGAAAATAATCTAGGCTCTATCTCGGGGAAAGAAAAACCATCTTTCGGGCAAGCCCACTTTGCTGACATGAGAAACTCTTCTGATGTTTCTACGGGTTTTTTACCATCCACAGACATATCTCTAAAACGAACCACTAGTAACCCGTCTGATTCATGGATAGATTTCTCTATAGACTCGGATAAGCGTTCGTTCGCAGTCTTTTCATCACTCTTGAATTCATTCAGACTGATTGAATCCACTAATACACTGATGTTGTGTGCCTTCGTTTTGGTCAGCACAATCCTCTCTCGGAGTTTCTTGCGCTCACCGTCTACCAAAACTTCTGTGTACCCCTTGCCCAAGAGATCATAGAGTAGTTGATAGTATTCACCCTTCCTGCCACGGACGATTGGCGAGAAGATCTCTACATAGATTGGTAAATTTATTTTCTTCCCATTTGTCTGTGGATTTTTTTCTGCTTTTTCATTGATTTTATCCAGTACAAAATTTTTGATCTCTTCGTTTGAAAGTTTTTTGATCTCTGTCCCACAAACCAAACAATGCGGTCTGCCTACTCGGGCAAACAAAATACGAAGATAATCATAGATCTCAGTGATAGTGGCCACTGTAGAGCGAGGGTTATTCGAACGTGAGGTCTGATCGATAGAGATAGCCGGAGACAAACCGACTATTTCATCTACATCTGGTTTCTGCATCTGCTTTAAAAACTGTCTTGCATATGAAGAAAGAGATTCTACATATCTACGCTGACCTTCGGCAAAAATCGTGTCGAATGCCAAAGAGGATTTACCTGAGCCAGAAAGTCCGGTGAAAACGATCATTTTGCCACGAGGCATCTCCACAGTGATGTTCTTCAGGTTGTGGGTACGCGCACCACGGACAATGATTATATCTTGGTTTGGTTGTTTTTTGTCTTTGGACATACAAAGATGGCCCCGGGACATGCCCTAGGGGTTAGATACGAACAAACTATATCATAAAAACCTGATTTGACTATATGGTGGTTTTTATTTATGGTAGTGAGAGGCCCCCGATGTACATCTGTCCACACATTCCGGAGACAGCGCATGCAGCAACGTACGACCGACGCCGTGGAGCCCACCCAAGTTCGGAGTCAGACCCCCTGCCACAGGACCACGATCAGGCTCGATGAGGTGGACACTGACCGCCTCACGAGAATGCTAGGCCACGAATTCCCTGACCCGAGGGTCCAGATCGCAAGCGCGTTCAACACCGACATCTCCGAGATCAGCGACGAACTCCTCGATCGGATCAACGCGGTGACCAACCACGTCGAGGCTCTCGGTCTCTTCGGAGTTCTGCGCAGGCACTACTACGGCGAGAATGACATCAACGCCGTCGTGCGGTGTGTCGCCTGCTTCTGTCGGAAGCCCGCGCCAGAGCCCGCGACTGCTTCGGCCCCCATGGTGCACTAGACGAACGTCTACCACCTCCACCTCCGCCCTCACAGGCGGAGTCTTATTTTTTATCTTCTTTATCCAGTCGCTTTTCTAAGAGTCTGATCTCATCTCGGATTATAGCTGCTGTCTCAAAGTCGAGATCTCTCACTGCGATTTCCATTTCTTCTCTTTTGGCTTTGATAAATTTCTTTGGATTTTTGTCGAAAATCAACTCATCTGTTTCTAATAAAACATTTACAGCGTTGTGGTGCTCACGCTCAAGAGTGTCAGTGATGTCTTTGATTTTTTTCTTGATAGTGATCGGGGTGATGCCGTGCTTTTTGTTATAAGCCATCTGTATCTCCCTTCTTCTTTTTGTCTCCCCCATCGCCCTCTCCATCGAGCCGGTGACTGTGTCTGCGTACAAAATAACCTTACCTTCTACATTCCTCGCAGCACGACCAATAATCTGGATAAGGGAAGTCTCTGAGCGTAGGAAGCCCTCTTTGTCCGCATCGAGGATACCAATAAAAGTAACCTCGGGTAAATCGAGTCCTTCTCGAAGCAAATTTACACCAACCAAACAATCAAAAACCCCTTTACGGAAATCTGTGAGGATCTCTATACGCTCGATGGTCTTGATCTCACTATGTAGATACCTCGCTTTGATTTTCTTTTCCTTTAGAAATTCGGATAAATCTTCTGCCATCTTCTTGGTGAGGGTGGTAGCGATCACCCGACCACCCTTTTTAATCGCTTTCTCAGTCTCATTTATAAAATCACTGATCTGTCCATCATAGTTTCCCTTACTCTGTATTGGTCGCACGGTCACTTCTGGATCGATGAGTCCTGTGGGCCTGATCACTTGCTCGACTACTTTCTTACTGTTTGCTTTCTCATAGACACTTGGTGTAGCTGAAGTGAAGATCACCTGACCAATCCGCTTTTCAAATTCATCGAACATGAGTGGTCTATTGTCTTTGGCTGACGGGAGTCTGAATCCATGCTCAACCAATGTTTCTTTCCTTGATCTGTCACCGGCAAACATCCCACCGATCTGAGGAATCGTGACGTGGGATTCATCTATGATCGTGAGGAAGTCTGCACTACCGTCTTTCTTGTGGGGGAAATACGAGAGCAGTGTGTCTGGTGCCTCACCAACTTTTTTGCCAGAGAAATGCCTGGAATAATTTTCTATGCCGTTGCAGTAACCGACCTCACGAATGAGTGCGAGGTCGTATGATGTTCTCCTTTTTAATCTATCTGCTTCCAAAATTTTTCCGTCTTTTTTAAATTGTTCTAGCTGTTTGTCTAGCTCCAGCTTGATACTCTGTATAGCCTTTTTCACCTGCTCTTCATCGGTGATGAAATGCTTTGCGGGGAAAAGATAGAAAACTTCTGGTTCACTGATCACCGTCCTCGACACTCCGTCTATACGCTTTATCGCGGAGATATGGCTGTCTTCTATCTCTATCCTATATATAGTCTTCTCTCCTGTGGGCATGATTTCTACTGCATTGCCGAGTGCTCTAAATGTTCCTGATTTGATATCCGAATTCGTACGAGAGAAATGGATATCGATCAGTTCTCTGATAAAATCCGCACGAGAGATCTTGTCTCCTTTAGAGATTTTCATATTCACCTTCTCATATTCTTCTGGTGAACCTAAACCGTATATACAAGATACAGAGGCGACGATGATTACATCCTTTCTGGTTAAAAGAGCCTGGGTTGAAGCGTGCCTCAGCCTCTCGATCTCTTCGTTGATCATAGCTTCTTTTTCTATATAAGTATCCGTCACCGGCATATATGCTTCGGGCTGATAATAATCGTAGTAAGAAACGAAGTAATGAACCGCATTGTCTGGGAAGAATTCTCTGTACTCTTGGGCGAGTTGTGCGGCCAGGGTTTTATTGTGAGCGATGACCAGAGTAGGTTTACCTATCTGCTCTATGACATTTGCGGCTGTGAAGGTTTTACCCGATCCGGTGACACCTAGGAGGGTTTGTTTGTCCAATCCATCTTTAATACCGGAGACGAGCTCCTTGATAGCTTTGGGCTGATCCCCCGCTGGTTTAAATTCATTTCTGATCTTAAAAACTGACATTTGTCGAATTATACTTTTTTCAAACCCCAAAAACAAAGATCCCAGGCTACAAAGTAGCCTGGGGTGATTCGGGCGAACCCTTGAAGTTGAGTTCGAGAACCATCGTCTTGTGGCCGATGGGCTTCTGCTCGCCCCCCTCTCGCTTCACGGCCTCGCGCTCTTCGTAGCACTCATTGCATACGTGAGCGTTCCGAGTGCTTGGGGTGAGGAGACCCCAGATCTGGTGAGTCGCGCGTTCCTTCTTGCAGTCCTCGCAAGGAATGGGGAAATATCCCCTGAGATGATTGAGGACGTTCGGGATCACAGGAGCAGGCACGGGACCTCCGTTGGGCGTGGATGGGAGCGGTCTTTGTAGAAAATATAACTATTTCAAATACTTTGCAAGGAAATCTGTCTTGAGTTTTTCAAAATTATCATCCAGAATCGCTTGGCGCATTCGCTTCACGAGGTTAGTGATGAAATACAAATTATGTATAGAACCCAATGTTGACGCGAGCATTTCCTTGGATCTATACAGGTGTGAGAGGTAGCCGAGCGAATAATCTTTACATGTTGAACATCCACAGCGTGGATCGATCGGCCCCTCTGCCTCTACGAATTGTGCATTGCCGATATTTATTTTACCTTCTTCCGTATACAGAGTTCCCCCACGAGCGCGTCGTGTTGGTGCTACACAGTCAAAGAGGTCTACACCATTCTCTACACCCATGAAGAGATCTTCTGGCTCGCCTATACCGAGCAAGTGTCTAGGTTTATCTTTGGGCAAGACACCATTCACCCAGAGTACTGCGGTACTCATATCTTCTTTGGCAAAAGATCCGCCAATACCAAATCCATCAAAATCCATTCTACCGATAAATTCTGCAGACCTTTTGCGCAAATTCTCCTCTCGTCCACCTTGGACAATTCCAAATAATGCCTGAGACTCTGAATTGATTTTTGATTTGTGATATTCCAAACTTTTTTTGGCCCACCTATGTGTACGATCTAAAGCTTCTTCTTGATAAGCAACAGTCTCTGATGGTGAGGTGCATTCATCAAAAGCAAATATAATATCCGCACCGAGGTTATGTTGAATCTCTACAGATTTCTCTGGGGTGATGTAGTGAAGTGACCCATCAAGATGAGAGCGAAAAGAAACTCCATCGGACCCTATAGTGGCTAGCCTGGGTGCTTCATGATCCATCGATCGCTCTGATATCAGTCTGGATGGATCAGTGATAGAGATAACTTTGTTCAAGTTTTTGCCGTAGGCAGCACCGAGGGAGAAAACCTGGAATCCACCCGAGTCAGTCATGATCGGACCAAACCAGTTCATGAATTTGTGTAGACCTCCAAATTTTTTTACCCTCTCATCCCCCGGTTGTAGATATAGATGGTAAGTATTTGCTAATACTACATCTGCGCCAGTATTCTTTACATCATCAGTACTCAAAGCTTTGACTGTGGCCTTGGTACCCACGGTCACAAACGCTGGGGTGGGTATCACTCCGTGAGGCGTCTCCAAAGTACCTGCACGACCAAGCTTGCCTTGGAGCTCTTTTATTATGCTGAATTTGATCGGCTTCATCGGTACACAATAGCAAATGAAGTTTAAATATAAAATTTATTGACCTAACTCTAGGATAAAGATATAAATATGAAGGAACAGATTTCTCACGCCGAGGTATACCATGGGCAGCACAGCAATAGATCGCATGTTCCAAGGCAAGTCGGTCAGAGAGTTGATTGCCATTGGCACAGAGGAGTCTCGCAAGGAAGCACAGCGCCTGATGGAGATCGAAGCTGACTGCATGGGTATACGCAACCACTACCTATGGGGCCTGTTTTCCGGACAGAGCAAGCTCCGTGGCCTACAAGACGATGAAGCAGTCACCAAACCCCCGAAGTAAGTTCGGGGGTCTCTTATTATCTCTTGGCGATTATAGATTTTTTATAAACATCCAAATGATCTAGAGCGACGCCAGTCCCTTTGGCCACACAAAAGATAGCTTCTTTGGCAAGCTGGGCCTTAACACCTGTTCGCCTAAAAACAAGTTCAGGTAAATGTCGGAGTTGGGAAGATCCACCGGTCATAATTATTCCTCGGTCTATAATATCTGAAGAAAGTTCTGGAGGGGTTTCTTGGAGTACATCTTTGATCGCTTTGACCATCTCTCGGAGTTCTTTGCTTATCGCTTTAGTGATCTCATTAGTTTTAATTTCCACTGTACGAGGAAGGCCCAGGATAAAATCCCTACCTTTCACCGACATGGTGAGCTCTTCGTCCATAGGTACAGCAGATCCAACTTTAATTTTTATATCTTCTGCGGTCTTATCACCGATAGCGAGGTTGTATGTTTTCTTTATATAGTCTGCTATAGCAGCGTCTATCTTGTTCCCCGCCACCTTAACCGAAGTAGATGCGACGATGCCGCCAAGGGATATGACAGCGACATCAGTAGTACCACCGCCTATATCTACAATCATGTGCCCCGCTGCCTCTTGGATGGGTATACCCGCACCAATAGCAGCAAGTATTGGTTCCTTAACCACATAGGCATTTTTTGCACCAGCCTTTATCGCCGCCTCCACAACTGCACGACGCTCAGTGGAAGTAACCCCCGCAGGCACAGAGATCAACACATCAGGTTTAAAAATGTTCCACTTGCCCATCGCTTTGTTTATGTAGTAGCGGAGCATTGCCTCAGTCACTCTATAATCAGCAATCACCCCATCCTTCATAGGTCTATAAGCGATGATGTTCTCAGGTGTACGACCTATCATGGTCTTAGCCTCTGCTCCTATGGCCAAAATTTTGTTGTCATCTTCTGATACAGCAACCACTGAAGGCTCGTTTAGGACAATGCCTATTCCAGGTACAAAGACCAAAATGTTGGTTGTGCCCAAATCTATACCGAGTTTCCTCACTCCAAAGAATTTCATATTTCTATAATACTGTTTAAGGTCTAATTTACAAACAAAGGAAAAACGGGTATTTCATGACCCCTAAGATATAATGTCCTTATGCCGACTAAAGACCAGCCAGAAAAGTCATATGTGGTAGAGGTTATACCCATAGTCAGAGGGGTAGCCAAATCTACACTTTCATACTTTACCCGAGAGAATTTACCTACTGGATCTTTTGTACGAATAGAGGTACGCAAGTCAACTGTACTTGGCCTGGTCATCAAAAGCTTTGATGCGCACAGCATCAAGACTGATTTAAAAAGATCTTCATATTCCCTGAAAAAGCTTTCGCTTAGTGAAAAGGGGGCGAGGCTCTCTCCATCTTTTATCCGTGCAGCAGAATCATGTGCCAAATATTATGCGACAACTATTGGGAGTGTGCTGGGTATTCTACTCCCTAAATTTTTCTTAGATTCACCACAACTACTAGGATCTGAATTTTCTCCAAACACCAGATCTCTTACGATCAAAGAACCACTTCTCATACAATTCTCTGATCAAGAAAGATACATGGAATACATGAGCATCGTCCGTGAATCTTTTGCGAAATCCAAATCAGTTCTTTTCATAGCCCCCACTGCAGAAGATGCATTGAGGGCTCACGACATACTGTCCAAAGGAATCAAAGAATACGCTTATACCACTGGAGATAAAGGTCAGAAGGCAGTAAAAGATATTTTATTGAAAATTCAAAAAGAAAAACACCCAATTCTCTTTGTCACAACTCCAGCGTTTATAGCTTTTGATAGGCCAGATATGGAAACTGTCATTTTCGAAAAAGAAAACTCAAGGACATACAAAGCCATGAGCAGACCTTTCGTTGACCTCAGAATCTTTATAGAATTCTTGGCCAAGGAATCAGGTAAGACTCTAATATTCGGAGATTCTGTGCTATCCCTAAATTCAATCTGGAAAGAAAAACAAGGTAAATTTGCAGAGCTATCACCACTAAAATGGAAACTCAGTCATGGGGTGAATGCTAGGTTGGTGGATATGAAGCCGGCGGTTATTGTCGGAGAAGAAAAAGAAAAAAGGTTCAAGATATTTTCAAATGAATTAGTAGAGATGATCGAGAAGGCTCAGAAGGAAAAACGTAAAGTATTTTTGTTTGGCGCTCGCAAAGGACTCTCCCCTTCAACTATTTGCAAAGATTGTGGTTCGGTGTTGGTCTGTCAAAATTGTTCGGCTCCAATCGTACTTCACAAAATGGAAGAAGGTAGGATTTATATGTGTCATGCTTGTGGTGCCAAAAGGCCGTCAGAAACCAGGTGTGATAAATGCAATAGCTGGGACCTCACTCCACTCGGTATAGGTATAGACCGTATAAAGGAGGAGTTGGAGAGATTATTTCCAGACATACCTATATCTGTATTGGACAAGGATCACGCCAAAACAAAATCAAAAGCAGAAGCAATAGCCAAAAAATTCGCCAGTGACAAGGGCGGAATACTTATAGGCACAGAATTCGCACTATCTTATATAGAGAAGGTTCCTTATGTAGCTATTGTCTCCCTTGATTCTCTATTCTCTATTCCTGACTTCGGTATCAATGAACGAATCTTTTATTTGACCAGTCGCTTACTTGAGAAGGCAGAGTTTGAATCGATTGTGCAGACCAGAAATATTGGCAAGATAATCCTGCAAGACGCTACAAAAGGGGATGTTTTGGAATTCTATAGAAAAGAGGTAAAAGAAAGAGAAGAGCTCAACTATCCACCCTTTTCTCTTTTTATAAAAGTTAGAATCGAATGCAAACAAAGTGAAATAGGGAAAAAAGCTAACCTACTACAAACAATGTTTAGTGATTTTAAACCAGATTTTATCAAGGAAAGAGGTATGAGGAGCGGCAAAATAGCCCTTTCTATGATCCTTCGTATAAAAAGAGATGCCTGGCCCGACCCAGAGCTTTGTGACAAACTACTTTTGCTAACACCTGATTTTTTGATTAAAGTAGACCCTGAGAGCATATTATGAAGAAAATCATTCTAAATAGAGACGCACCAGCGTTGAGAAAGATAGCGTTGGAGGTGCCAATAAAAGCAATCGGCACAAAAAAAATTCAAAACATCTTGAATAAGATGAAGGGCGCCCTAGACAAGGAAGATGATGGGGTTGCCATAGCTGCGCCACAAATCGGAGAGAGTTTGAGAATATTTGTAGTGAGTGGCAGGACACTGTCTTTAATAAAGAATGGGGATGCGGTTATCAAAGATAAAAACAAGTCAGATGATATTGTTTTTATTAATCCTGTTTTGACCAAACTATCCAAATCTAAGAAAAAAATGGAGGAAGGATGTCTCTCTGTCCGATGGCTGTACGGCCAGGTAGAGAGAAGCGAGAAGGCTACTATAGAAGCATATGATGAGAATGGAAAAAAATTTATAAAGGGAGCATCTGGACTCATGGCTCAGATATTCCAGCATGAAGTAGATCACTTAAACGGAGTACTGTTTATAGACAAAGCAACAAACGTAGAGAATATTCCACCAAAAAAAGAAAATGAATAGAATAAAATTCGTATTTTTTGGATCTTCAGAGTTCTCAAATATCGTTTTGAATACCCTCAAAGAAAATGGCTTTGAGCCCGTGCTGTCTGTGACAAACGCCAAGAAGCCATTAAACCGAGCGGAGCTGGAGTCTCTTGGTGCAGATGTTTTTATAGTTGCTTCATTTGGTAAAATCCTACCTGACTGGCTGATCTATATGCCCAAATTTAAAACTCTGAATGTCCACCCATCGCTTCTACCCAAACTCAGAGGTCCTTCTCCTATCCAAGGAGCAATACTTTCTGGAGAACGGATGGGGGTGACGATACAACAAATAAACGAACGGGTGGACGCTGGTCCTATCCTCACCCAAAAAGAAGTGGTCCTCGAGCAGAACCTTGGTTACAGAGAAATAGAGAAGATACTCGCGCATGAAGGAGCTCTCTTGCTCAAAGAGATATTGACTAAGCTAGTAAACGGTGATGTGCAGGGTGTAGAGCAGGATCACAGCGAAGCAACCTACACTAAGATGATCACCAAAAATGACGCAGATGTATCAAATGACACGGATGATGTGGCCCTGCGCAAGGTACGTGCATATGAAGTGTGGCCCCGTGCTAGGAAAGGTGATTTGATCATCACTAAAGCTCATATTGAAGACGGTAAATTCGTCATCGACCGCATAATACCTCCTGGTAAAAAAGAGATGGATTTCAAAGATTATTTGCGAGGCAATAAAATAGACTAAGGCTTTCTACGGAAACCACTGAGGCGACTACCCAACCCTCTCATCATATTTTTTACGGCTCTCTGGCCACGTCTCATTAGGCTTATTTTTCTCCCCTTTTCGCTGATTAATTCCCTAGCCAATTCGCTTTCAACTAAATCTATGGCTGAGTACAAATCTTCCGCTTCAGATACAGCATAATTATCAAAACCCGCACCACTTATCTTGACCTCTGCTCTAAAAAAATCCCCATTCTTGTGGTGTTTGGTCGTTTTACCAACCTCAACATTAAAAATAGCTCCCTCTTTGCCTTTTCCTAAAAACTTTTCCAAAGTTCCTATCTTTTTTTGAGCGTATTCCCTGATAGCATCCGTCAATTCTATCCCCGTCGCTTTGAGATTTATATTCATAGGCCTTGGTTAAAATTTATAATATCTCCCTCTATATTCTACTAGAACCCTTTTTCTTTTTCATTTAAACACTACCGGTGTCTAACCATTCTTTACGGACAATAAAATATATATCAAGGAGAGCAAACAACAAACCAAGAGCGAGAGGGCCCAGGAGGAAACCGAGTGGACCAAAAAGGCCCAGGCCTCCGAGGATCGAAAGCAGTATGAGGAACGGATGGATATGCATCCCCCTCTCCAACAACTTTGGACCAAGGAAATTATCCACTAGACCAACCGCCGTTACCCCCCAAACAAACAAACCAACTGCATGATAAGTAGATCCAGACACAAACAGATAAATAATGGCCGGGCCTATAACCAGAGAAGTCCCGAAGCCGGGTATCATCGCTGCTATGGCTGCCACGCTTCCCCACAAAAGCGCACTCGGCACGCCAAAAATTAAGAATCCGAGAGATGTAAGGGCGCCCTGAACTATAGCAACGACTAATATACCCTTGATAACAGAATTAACTGCAAGTGAAAGTCTCTTGAAAATCTCTTCATCGTGGTTGTCTTTTAGTGGGCTCATGGCTAAAACTGTTTTCTTGATCGCTTGTCCATCTTTGAATGAGAAATAGAGAGCGATGAGGAAAACAAAAACACCGACCACTATTTTCAAAAGATTAGAAAGTATAGAGCTAAGGTGTGGAATCAGCCATGCGAGACCCTCGCGTGCATATTGACTCAAATCTATAGAAAATCCGGCTTGGTTTGGTACAAAGTATTTCAAACCATTGATCGCACCCTCTGAGCCGAGAGTGAGAGTGCTCGAGCCTTCGTTGGTCATCAGGTAAAAATAAAGAGTAGAAGCTTCTTGGAAAATCTGAGAAGCAAAAAAGGAGATAGGTAAAATCACCAAAATAAAAACCAAAATGACGCTCAAAATAGCAGAGAGTCCCCTTTTGCCACCTGTAAAGGAGAGGATATATTTGTGAAGTGGGTCAAAAACCGTGGCGAAAACCACCGCCAGTATGAGCGAGTACAGAAACGGCCAAAAAATTGAGAAGATTAAAATAAATACAAGAGAGAGTAATACTATCAAGAAATAAAGTTCTGACTTGCGATGAATCATGTTTTTATTATACAACCAAACTAGTCAAAAATATTGATCAGGAATGTGTCTATCTCTCTCTGATCCATGTTGTAGAAAGTTGTTTTGTCCTTATGTATTTCCCTGGCCAGTTTTTCTCCAACAAATCTCCAGTGCCATGGCTCATACTGATAAAAAGAATTACCTTTCGGATAAGAGAGGATGAATCCGTATTTATAAGCATTGTCTACTAGCCACTCAAATTCCTTTGTCTGGTCAAACGCGATAACCAATGCTCCGGTGAGTGTTTTAGTGGTGAGGTCTACTGTAGTACCAAGCTGGTGCTCTGAGTATCCCTGATCAGCGGAAAAGGCATTGGCCCCGGAGCCATAAGTAACCTTGTAGCCGAGTTTTAGGTTAATCTGCTCGTCGAATGAGCGGTAGCCAGAAGAGATCAAAATATCCAAGTCGTCATCTTTGGCATCTTCGAGCATATCCTCGAGGAATGATCTGGCCTGACTATGAAATTTGATATCTCTTTTTTCATAAACAAAATCATCTTCTATGAGTGATACCCCGTCTGGTATATAGTTCTCGTTCAAGAAATATACCTTTGAGTATTTCTGTAAGAGCTCCTTGTCGAGTTTTCGAAGTTTTTCTAAGTCACCGACTGTATCAGATATATCTCCAATCTGTTCTTTGAATTCATCATTGATCCTGCGTTCATTCTCTAGTCCGAGATTTAGATCGTTATTTTTCTGTTCTTGCGCCAAAACTACCGCTTTTAGACTCTCAACTTCTTGGTTCAAGTGTTTTTCTGTTGCCTTGAGGTTAAATCTTTCTTTAATAAGAAAAAAGTACCCGCCGAGCACTGCGAGTATGATCACTACAATCAACGCCCTATCCCTTTCTAGATACGCTTTCATAATTAAATTTTAGCATGGTTAAGCCAAATGAAGAAAACATAATTAAAAGAGCGCCACCTCATACGAGGGGCGCCTGGAGCACATCAGATCACTTCGGGACCTTCTCCCCCGCCGAGCCGGTGTCGACCGGAGGCTTCACCGGAGCACCGACCCCAGCACCTGCGTCGGGGTTCTTCGGAGGCCTGGGCGCGACCCTGTGCGGGATGGAGAACGACCCCGTCACACCCTTGTCCTTCTTGCTCGAGCGCCTCACCAGGTAGACACCCAGGATGATGAGCCCGAGGACGACCGAGGTAACGATCTTGTGCTGGGAAAGCAGTGACAGCAGTTCGTCCATCGACGGCATGTGCCCTCCATGAGGGTGATAGGTTGGTGGGAGATCAAAGCCTATACCCAAAATGCAGTAATGGCCCAAAAAAGTCAAACGGTAGTTAATAACATCAAATTTGTATAAAATAAACCAATGACAGATCAAATAAGAAAATTGTTCCTATTTTTAATTATCCCTATTATTTTTCTATTCATTGGGTTTTATGCACGAGATCTAAACCTTCTATCCGAGAAGGCCGGGTCGACCAAAGAAGCTGGGGTGGTAAAACTCGAGGTGACCACGAAAGAAACCGCTCCAACAGCAAAGACGGGCACAGATTCAACTACAGTTCCTCCAACTCCAGCAAAAACTACAAAGAAAGCTACGGCACCAGTAGTATCTACACCTGCTGTACCTACACCCGTTGTATTTACGCCTGTCACATCCGGCACAGGAGCATCAAAAGTAGTATTTCTTTCTGATTGGAGTAACTCAACCGGCACTGGTCAATCTGCGGTTGGAGATGGGGGCAAGTGGAGCATCTTGGGTAATGTGAACGAGGTTATAGAAAATGAAGGACTTGGCCTCCCTATTAGAGTAGAGAATGTTCTTCGAATCCCCGGTGCTACTGGGGGCACAAATAGAAAATCAGGTATGCCACCTATGACCGTTGGTGTAGCTAGGAACTATAGACTCTATTTCAGAAATGATATGCCGTTCCCTACCTCTGACACACAGACCCACCCATTCCAAGACGGCAACGCTGGGAGCCAGATCAACTGGGCAGTTATCTTTCATAACACCGTAAGCGCAAATCAAATAAAAATAGGCTTCACTCCATACACCCAGAGTAGTGGTTGTACGACTTATTGGTATGGTCCGAACCTTAATAAAGGAACGTGGTATTTACTTGATTGGCAAATCATCTACAGAACAACTACTACATTGAATGCTTACATAAGAGTATCCGATGCTTCTGGAAATGTTTTGTATGATTCTGATGATTTTGTTCCAGAAGCTTACTGTGGGTCGTCATCTCTGGCCACGTTTAACTCAAATAATACTTTTACTGCAAATCCCGGAGGAGGAATAAGCAGATCTGATGGATTAAATATTGGTACAAACGATAACATGCCAGAATTTGCACCAACATACGGCCACCAAGCGGCAGTTGCCGTAGTCGATGGTTTGCCCCAAGGAACATTTATAGGTCCTTATGGTTCAGTGGCTGGAGAGAATTAACCAATGACAAACAAAAGATTGTCAGATGGCACTGTGCATAAGATATCCACAGATTTGGAGAAACTTCTTACTTCTGCATCAAAAGCACGAACGGCGTGGGAGGATATAACCCCTCTCGCTCGCAACGAATGGATATGCTGGATCGAGTCAGCCAAAAAGCTGGAGACAAGAGAAAGTAGAATCGAAAGAACCGTATCAGGACTAAAAAACGGAAAACGCCGCCCCTGCTGTTGGGCTGGATGTATACATCGATAAAATACCTATCTACTTAAAAACCACAAAGGAGACCACAACACCCAAATCTAGTTGATATCTGTCATTTGACTCTAATACCCCCTGGGGGTATTATCAGTGTATGAGACAAGATATCAAAACAAAAGCCGTCCGTCGATTAAAAATTGTGGAGGGACAAATCAGAGGACTTCAAAAGATGGTTGAAGACGAGAAATACTGTATCGACATTATTACCCAGGCATCCGCTATTAAAGAGGCTCTTACCGGGATCGAGAGTCTGGTCCTTGAAAACCATCTTTCGACCCATGTGGTACATCAAATGAAACATGGAAGTGAAAAGAAAGCCGTCGATGAGATCCTTAAGGTTTATAAACTAAAGCGTAAATAAAATATGAATCATCCTACCAAAACCTACAGAGTCAAAGGAATGCACTGTGCGTCATGTGCAGGTATCATCGAGAAGACTTTCAAGAAAACGGAAGGGGTTCATTCCGCAGAGGTGAACTATGGGACCGAAAGGGCAAAAGTAGTTTTGGATGAGTCAAAAGTAAGTGCTCAAGAACTTTCAAAGAGAATAGAACCATTGGGTTACTCCCTAGCCCTGGACCAGGAGATGTCACATGAGCATGGTAGTCAGTCAGCAGAAGAGATGGGTATGTCTGCGGACGAGCATGCGGCTCATCTTGGAATAGGTCAGTCAAAGAAAGAGAGGCTTGCTGAAGTTGCAGATATGAAAACTAAAGTCTGGTCCGCCATTCCTCTTGCAATCTTTGCAGCACTAGTTATGGCATGGGATATCCTGGCTCAGTATGGGGTTGTGGGAGAAATGAGTTATACGATCAAAGAATTTATTCATCATCTCCTTCCAATACTAGCGACATATATCCTCTTTGTTGTAGGAAGACCTTATCTACTCGGCTTTTACCGCTTTCTCCGCTACGGCAAGGCAAACATGGATACCCTTATCGGTATTGGAACTACTGCTGCATTTTTATACAGCTTTGTAGTTACCGCTTTTGAGGAAGCGCTTCGACCTTTCATAAATGTTGATTACCAATACTACGACGTCACGATCGTGGTTATTACCTTTATCGCACTCGGCAAATATCTTGAAGCTCGATCAAAGATAAAGACTGGTGATGCAATAGAAAAACTTCTTAATCTTCAGGCAAAGACAGCACTTGTGATCCGAGATGGAAAAGAGATAGAGATTTCAGTCAATGAAGTAAGGCATGGTGATCTAATTATCGTTAAGCCGGGTACAAAGATTCCAGTAGACGGAGTCATTACCGAGGGATCTTCCTTTATCGATGAATCAATGGTTACCGGAGAGCCAATGCCTGCACAGAAAAAGACTGGAGACAATGTCGTATCTGGCACTATAAATACAAGCGGTTCATTCACTTTTAAGGCTACAAAGGTTGGGTCCGAAACACTTCTTGCTCAGATTATAAAGATGGTTGAGGATGCTCAGGGTAGTAAAGCGCCAATTCAGGCGCTCGCAGACAAGATTTCATCAATCTTTGTACCTATTGTTCTAGTGATTGCATTCCTTACCCTTGGAGCATGGCTCATCATCGGATCGCAATATCTGGGCTTCTCCCAAGCGCTTTCATTCGGCCTCGTATCATTCGTAGGTATCCTGGTTATTGCTTGCCCATGTGCTCTCGGTCTTGCTACGCCAACAGCAATCATTGTGGGAGTTGGCAAAGGAGCTAAAGAAGGTATTCTCATCAAAGATGCTGCAACACTTGAAAAACTTCATAAGGTAAATACGGTTGTGGTTGATAAAACAGGGACCATTACTAAAGGCAAACCAACGCTCGTCGATATACAAAACATGTCTGATTTAAAAGATGACAATCTTGTATCAATACTTGCTTCGCTTGAGAAAAAATCAGAACACCCTATCGCACACGCGATTGTGAGTTACGCTCAGGAAAAGAATATCTCCGTATCCGACATCTCTGACTTTGAGGGTATACAGGGCAAAGGACTCAAAGGAACTATTGGTGGTACGGAATATTTTGTTGGTAATGCAAAGCTTGTAAGTGACCTCGGACTTTCTTTTGATGTAGCCAAGCTTAATGAGTTTACTTCTCAAGGTAAAACACCTGTCATTCTAGCCAGCAAAGAAAAGGTTCTCGGTTTTGTGATGGTGGCAGATGAAATAAAAGCTGAATCAATAGAAGCAGTCAAAAATCTTCATGCTCTTGGAATCAAAATGGTCATGCTCACCGGAGATGATGAGGAAGCAGCAAAATATATAGCATCACTCGTTGGAATCGATGATGTCGTGGCTCATGTTCTTCCGCAAGATAAGCTAAAGAAAATTCAAGAGCTTCAATCACAAGGTCGGGTGGTGGCCATGGCTGGTGATGGAGTAAATGACGCTCCTGCACTTGCCCAGGCTGATGTGGGTATCGCCATGGGGACTGGAACCGATGTGGCCATCGAGTCCGCAGGCATCACACTCCTTGGCGGAGATATCTCAAAGCTTGTTAAAGCAATTAAGCTTTCAAAGATCACTATGCGAGGAATTAAACAGAACCTATTCTGGGCATTTATCTACAACATTGTAGGCATTCCGCTTGCGGCAGGAGCTTTGTATCCGGTTTTCGGATGGCTCCTAAACCCTGTCTTCGCAGGATTCGCCATGGCGATGTCTTCGGTATCAGTCGTATCAAACTCACTGCGCATTAAGGCTAAAAAGTTATAATCATGACTACGCAAACACAAAAATATACCTTTCACGTACATGGTATGCACTGCAATGCTTGTGTACTCATGACGGAAAGCGAACTTGGAAATCTTCCAAATATCACCCACGTTAAATCAAGCCTTAAAAATCATTCAGTAGAAGTTACTGGAGACTTCGGTAATAAGACACCGGAGCAGATTGCAGAAGAACTCACTATACCACTCAAACCTCATGGTTATATTGTTTCGGTTGAAAAACAAATCAAAGAAAAGAAATGGGCGGATTTTAAAATCGCTATGCCGATCGCACTAGGCTTTGCAGTTCTGTTTGTGGTGCTTCAGAAAATGGGAATAGTAAATCTTGTAAGCGCAGGCAATGTTACTTACGGCACAGCGTTTGTAGTTGGTATCATTGCATCGCTTTCAACATGTATGGCAGTTGTTGGTGGTTTGGTCCTATCGATGTCGGCTACCTTTGCAAAAGAAGGTGACAGGGTACGACCTCAGCTCATGTTCCATACTGGCCGAATAGTATCGTTTTTTATCCTGGGTGGTGTGATCGGAGCGATTGGATCTGCATTTACGCTCAACACTTCAGCCACATTCATTCTGAGTCTCATCATCGGTATTGTCATGCTCATTCTCGGTATTAACCTTCTTGATACATTCCACTGGGCAAAAAAACTGCAGCCGTCAATGCCAAAGTTTATTGCCAAGCACGCTCATGGCGTCTCGAAATTCAACCACACTCTTACACCACTTCTTGTCGGTATCGCTACGTTCTTCCTACCATGCGGATTCACACAATCAATGCAGCTCTACACCCTTACCACAGGTTCATTCTTGCGGGGCGGTTTGACCATGCTCGCTTTTGCACTTGGTACACTTCCGGTCCTGGCGCTTATCAGCTTCAGCTCATTCAGTATTCAGAAAAGCTCAAGGGCAGGAATCTTCTTCAAAACTGCCGGACTGATCGTCATTATGTTCGCACTCTTCAATCTTATTAATAGCTTGGTCGTGATTGGGGTTATACCGCCAGTCTTTAACTTCTAGTATAATTCCAATTATGAAAGCAGCTATTATCTCAGTTATCGTCGCAATAGTCCTCATCGATGGAGCTTTTATACTCACCAGAAGTGGTGACACCGGACAGACCGTAAACGCAAACAACGTCAGCATTGTTGATGGAAAACAAATTATAGAAATAACTGCTAGAGGTGGTTACCAACCTAGAAAGAGCGTTGCTGAGGCGGGTATTCCGACAATCATTCGATTCAACACCAAGGGGACCTTTGACTGTTCATCATCTGTCCGTATTCCAAGTCTTGGCATAAGCAAATCACTTCCACAGACAGGATCGACAGATATCGATATTGGGAGCGGCAAACTCGGCACGCTTCAGGGTTCTTGCGGAATGGGGATGTATCCGTTTGAAGTCGAATTTCAGAGCTGAGGCTCCGCGTCTAGGGCTCGAACCTAGGACCTAGCGATTAACAGTCGCTTGCTCTACCAGCTGAGCTAACGCGGAATACTGTATCCTCTTGGATACAGAGCAAATCATACCAAAATACAAAGTCTGGGCAAGTTTTATACGACAACCCTCGCCTGCTTTGATACAATAAACACAACTACAAGCTGATCATTTAAAATATGAAAAAAATAATCGCGATCCTAGTACTCATCCTAATAGCTTTCGGGGTTTGGTTTTTCTACAATGCGGCTCAATCAATCCCTTCAGAAAACCCAGACAATCAAACAAATACAACAAAACCAGATGCATCAAATGCTTCATTTGAATTTGAGGATGGTCTGATCAAATTAACCAAAGGCAAAAATGAACAGGAAGTCGCACCAGGAAGCGCGATGGTCCAAGAAACCGTCCTTACGGACCTTAAAAGCTATGGCGACTTGAACGGGGACAACAAACAAGACAGCGCAGCAGTCCTAGTGCAAAGCGGTGGTGGCTCAGGGGTGTTTTTCTACATCGGAGCATATGTTTCTGGCCCCGTTTCTTATAAAGGTAGCAACGTAGTCTTCTTTGGTGACCGCATTGAACCAAAATCTATATCAGTCAAAAACGGAGTGATCACTTTGGAATATCTGGACCGAAAACTGACTGATTCATACGACGTGGAACCCACCATCAAAACCACCAAAAAATTCTCTTTATCTAAAGGAATCCTCGTAGAGGCAAAATAGAGACCTATCCAGTATTGCCCGTTTATCGAATTTATGCTTTAATTGCATCCTTATGGAAATTAGGAATATTGCAATTATCGCCCACGTCGACCACGGCAAGACGACCCTCACTGACGCAATCATGCGCCAAACGGGCATGGTTGAAGAAGGTGTATCTATGGACTCAAACGACCTAGAAAAGGAGCGTGGGATCACCATCTACTCTAAAAACACTTCGATCTTCTTCAAAAACACCAAAATCAACATTGTGGACACACCTGGCCACTCTGACTTCGGATCTGAAGTAGAACGTGTTCTGAGGTCAATAGACACTGTTCTCCTCGTTGTGGATGCCCAAGAGGGCCCCATGCCTCAAACGAGGTTCGTGCTAAAGAAATCCCTCGAACTCGGCCTCAAACCGATTGTCATCATCAACAAGATAGACAAACCAGCCGCACGTCCAGAAATCGTCCATGAAATGGTTCTTGAACTTTTCCTCGAACTCGGGGCTAACAATGATCAGATCGACTTCCCCACTGTCTATGCCATTGGCCGTGAAGGTGTAGCCAAGAGAAACCTCTCTGACGAGTTCAAAGACCTCACACCCCTACTTGACGTCGTTCTAGAACATGTACCCCCAGCCAAAGCAGACCTCACCGTCCCAGTGCGACTCCAGCCATTCAACCTCGCATACGACAACTTCCTTGGGCGCCTCGCCATCGCTCGTATATACGAAGGCGTGATCAAAAATGGTCAGGAAGTTTGGATCAAGAAACCGGACGGCACTTCTTATAAAGGAAAGGTGACCAAACTTTATACATTCGAGGGTATCAAACGCGTAGAAAGCGCAGAGGCAGTCGCTGGAGATATTTGTATGATCGCTGGTCTATCTGAGATATACATCGGAGACACTATCACTGGTGCAGAGAATATCGAGGCACTTCCTACTATCAACGTGGACGAACCTACTATCTCCTTGAACTTTTTCGTGAACGATTCTCCATTTGCCGGACGCGAAGGCAAATTCGTCACCGGTAGACAGATACGTGAAAGACTTGAAAAAGAGCTCGAGGTGAACGTGGGACTCAAGGTTGATTTTTCATCCAGCGAACAACTCACTGTATACGGCCGTGGTGAACTACACATAGCCATCCTGCTCGAAAACATGCGCAGAGAAGGATTCGAAGTTCAAGTTTCTCAACCACACGTCATCATAAAAGAAGAGAATGGCAAAAAATTCGAGCCATTCGAAGAAGTGGTTATAGATGTGCCAGAAGAAATGTCCGGAGCAGTTATATCCAAGCTCACAGAGAGACGTGGAATACTGATGGACATGAAAACAGAAAACGGGCAGACTCGTTTGATACTCGAAGCACCTACCCGTGGGCTTCTCGGATACCGTGGACAGTTCGTCGTAGACACCAAGGGTTTGGGCATCTTCTCTTCTCGCCTTACTGCATTCAAGGATTACGCGGGTGTTATAAACCATCAGTCAGTTGGTTCCATGATATCTATGGAGAACGGCAAGGCTCTCGCTTTCGCACTGGATAACTTACAGCAACGTGGAGTGCTCTACATCGCTCCGGGTACAGAAGTCTATGAAGGCCAAGTCATCGGCAACACCTCAAAAGGAGAGGATTTGTATGTGAACCCAACCAAGGGTAAACAGCTGACCAACATGCGCGCTTCTGGTTCAGATGATTCAATCTTCCTCGTACCAGCATGGGAACTTTCGATAGAGAGATCAATGGAAATAATGAACGAAGACGAATACATAGAAATCACGCCGACATCTACACGCCTCCGCAAGCAATACCTCACTCAGCAAGACCGCGCCAAATCCCTCCGCAAAGATTTGAAATAAATACTACGTTTTCCAAACCCTAAGAACTGTTCTTTTCTAGATACTCGTCGATGGCCTCTTTGGCCTTAGCCACAACTTCTTTTGGATTGTACTCACTCTTTACTAAATATTTTACCGCTCCGAGTGCCAAGGCCTTTTCAGCGTCTTCTTTGCCAGCTAGATTCGTCAGACAAATAACAACGGGAATTTTTTTGAATTTCTCATTGTTTTTCATTTTTTCCAATACTTCTAGTCCATTCAGCTTTGGCATCATTATATCGAGCATCATCACCACAGGAAGTGGGTCCATTTTTTCAAGTTTTTCCAAAGCTTCTATACCATCTGAAGCCATCTCCACTTCATAACCAGATAATTCAAATATGTTCTTGTACATATCAGACATCAACGAATCGTCCTCTACTATAAATACTTTTATTTCTTTGGCCATTGGTTTTTAGTTATCTTGTTTACTGAATTCGCAGACAGAGCATATATTATGCAACGACGACAGGGAGGGACAACCTGAATGTACTACCCTCGCCCAAATCGCTCTTAACTAATTCTATTGTACCACCCATTTCTTCAGCCAAAAGCTTGGAGATATACAGCCCCAAGCCCGTGCCCTTACTGGAATCTCTGGTCAGTATCTTTTCACCCGCCTGTTGGAATTTCCTAAACAACAATGACTGATTTTCCTTGGATACTCCCTTACCGGTGTCTTCGATGATCACATCCGCGAACCCTTCTCTGGCCTGAAGGGAGATGGTGATACCCCCTTTCTCCGTATAATTTATCGCATTGCCCAAAAGATTATTGATAATTTGTCTTGTCCTTTCAACATCAGCAAAAGCTTCTGGCACAGCCTTATCAGAAAGCTTAAATTCAAGTGATAATTTTTTATTTTTGGTGAGCTGTTCCGTCTCTTGGACAACCTGATTTATCATTCTAACAAGATCTATGGGTTTACTATCAAAGACTATTTTTCCTTGCTCAAGTCTAGACATGTCCAAGAAATCATTCACAATTCCTATCAAACTTTTGCTTGCAGTATGTATATTATGAATCATGTTTTTCTTCTTTTCTTCATCAAGTTTGGCCCAGTAGTCGAGCATCATATCCGCATTACCACGAATAGCAGTAAGTGGTGTTCGGAGTTCGTGGCTAGCCACAGCAAAAAATTCTTCTCTAGAACGCTCAGTAACCTTTCTCTCAGTTATATCCTCAAGGAGGATGACGTAGCCGATTTTATTCTTTGATTCATCAGCCAATAGAATTGGAGCAATAATGGCGCGGAGTGACTTTTTATTAAAGAATATCTCGTTTATTTCACAAACTCTTTCTCCCTCAAGGCATTTTTTAACCTGATCTTTCAGGTCGAAGCTCTCTCCCATCATCTTAGATACATCTCCTACAGTAAGTTCCTTATCTTCATTTATTCCTAATAAATCAACAAGGGCATGATTTTTCAAGAAGATCGTGTCATCTACATTAGCGATGATAAATCCAAGGGACAAGCTGTTTATTGATGCGAGCAACCTTGCCTTTTCCTCATTCAATTCTTTTGTTCGCTCGACAACTTGTTGCTCAACATTTTTCATTTGAACAGCTAATTTCTCTTCGAGGATCTTGTCATCCTCGAGCAAATTAATCATGGCTTTCTTTGTTTCCTCGAGGTCAACAAGTTTTTTGTCGAGTTCTTGAGTTCTATCTTTTATTTTTGCTTCCAAACCAATCGTATACTGAGAAATGCTCTTCACCATGCCATTGAAGGCATTGGCTAGTGTCTCAAGCTCGTCATTTGTATTTATATGGGTCACCGTATCGAGCTTTCCCTTACCAAACTCCTCAACAGCAGAAACTAGCTTATAGAGTGGGTTTAAGATGAATTGCCGAACAGACAAAATAGTACCCAGGCTAAAAAATATAGATCCTATAACTGATATTAGAACTAGCCTTCTCCTCGCCTCTTGCTCTGTTTCATCAAGGGCACGTGTGCTTTTTTCTATGGAGTCATTTGTCCGGCTTATTAACTCTCTCATTTTTATATTTGCGAGCTCAGTAAACTCACGGGCCTTGTCTATAGAAATTTTTGATTTCTGTTTCTCTTGTTCTGAAGCTATATTTCTATTTTCTTTTTTAAGGTTTAAGAAGTTCAATCTGTGCTTGATAGCATCTTCTGCGTTGTTAACAAAGCCCGTATAGTAAAGATTTATCTCACCAGTGATCTGCGAATCACCCTTCATCACCCCGTCGACCACAAGTTCATCCCTTAACCCCAATTTAATCCATTGATCATAGTTTTTACCACCTGAAGAATTTTTAAAAGCATCCGTCTCACTACCCCACATGAGAGCTGCCATAAACATATTAAAACGATCAGTAGATTCACTGAACACCCTTACATAACCACTAACATCAGGTATTTTTTTGGGGTCGTCTATATCCAAAACACTCTCAAGAGCTGTTTGCCCCTCAACAGCAGCGGACAGCGACTCCTGCAGGCTCCGTACCACAGGAACATTTGTTTTAGTAATATTATCTGCAGATGATCTAATCCGATTCAATTCAAAAATCTGAGTCCCAACAATACAAATGACAAAAAATGTAAGGGAAATGTAGAACGGTGCGAGCTTCCACTGTATTCCAAAAAAAGACTTGTTTTGTGGGCTATTTATAGTCATCAGTTCGTACTACAATAAATTTTTTATGACAGATAGATCAAATACGCCCTTGAGCACGCCGTGAACTTCTCCTGATGCGGGGTCTATGATTGGCAGATATATGGATATAGCTTCAGTCTGTGAGCTATCGTCAAATTCTATGTCTCCGTGAAAAGTTCTCCCCTTACCCTCATTAAAGCTTTTTATCCACCAATCCTCGTCTGCCTGGTAATAATCGCTAGTCTTCTCTGTCTGACCGACGTTTAATCCAAAAGCATCAGCCACGAAAATCTCTTTAAAACCAGGATTTTTCTTTTGAAACTCTAGGAGATGTGTGGCTGTCTTGTTTTCTAAGAACATTTGCGTGAATTGACTTATGCCCATCGATTCTCTCCATGTTTTATCTATAGCAAGAATGTCTTCTAAACTAGTGTTTTTGTTTATCTCGTTTGATTTTTTAGTTTCTTCAATTATCTCTGTGACCAGTACTAGAGTTTTTAAAAGTGATATCTGCTGATCAATTATATTTTCGATTTGTGGGGCAAGAGTGGCTGTCTCTTTAATCTCTGTTTTAGTAGATATATCTTTTTTATTTGCTGTATAAAGATAAATACCACCCGAAGAAATTATTATTACAAGAACAACAAAAGTGACAATTTTTTTCATATTTAATGTAACTTATTTTCAAGCTCGGTAATCTGTGCTTTCAGGTCGGCCATCTTTATCTCTCTACCCACCATCAACTTATTCACCCTCTCTAATTCTGTGTTTTTATCAGTCAGTAGCTTATCCATATTCTTGATTTCAGTGATGTCGTTTTCAATCTCAACAAAACCCACTATTTCTTCTGTCTCTTCATTAAAAATTGGGGAGATTGATATCTGTGCAGTGTAGATATCGCCACTTTTCTTTTTGTTAACCATCTCGACACGGAAAACATCCTTCTTAGTGACGATACTTTTAAACATTTCCACATATTCGTTCTCGGTTAAATGCTCCATCCACTGCATCAAGTTTTTACCAATAGACTCTTCTTTACTAAATCCAGTAAGTCTTTCTGCTGCTCCATTCATATAGACAACGATGCCGTTTTTATCAACAATGACGATGTGCCCACTCGTGTTTTCAACCGCTACTTTATATTTCTGCAAATCGACTGTCATATCAGAAGCAATTTTTTCAGCCCGTACGTTTGCTGATGAAAGGCCATACACCATAGAGTAAATCAAAAAACTGATCAGGATGCCGATACCAAAATAACCATTCAACTGTGCAGTTGGGACACCATTATTTTGTATAATAAACCACCTCCAGACTACATAGACAGTCCCTAGTGTGACTGCCAATACAATAAGATCAACGTGCTGTCTCAAGGCCCTTGCGGTCCTTTGCGTGTACATACTTATATGATACTCTTTAAATAGATCAACACCATACCTATGAAAAAATTATTGACGCTTCTCCTTGTCATAAATGTTCTGTGGTCAGTTTGGCTTTACAACATACCTGAACATGAGACTGCCGCAAATTTCTTATACAACCTTGCCTACGGATTAAATTTCCTAATCGCATCGATTGCCTGCTTGTTTTATATCAAGAAGCATCCACCCTATCGTAATATCTACATCGCCATGTTTGTTGGGAGTGCGGTTTTCTTTGTTGCCCAGCTTATTTGGCTTTATTACAACCTCATTGCCCGTACAGAGGTGCCGTATCCGGGCATTGCAGATCTATTTTGGCTCCTCTTCTATCCATTTATTGGCCTGGGTTTCGCCTTGATTATGAAAAGGATTAAAATCAATTTTTCTCTAAGCAGGGTCTTCGAGATTTTCATCATATTTATTGCTATGTTCAGTATTATTAATTCTTTCATTTCTATAAACTCTGTCCAGGAATCCCTGCCCCTGCTTACTAAGGTACTCAATCTAACTTATCCATTCTTTGACTCTATTTTGCTTGCCCTGGCCCTAAGTACTATCCACAGCAAGGTCGGCTCGCTACAGCCACACATACTGTATTTCGTTTTCACTTTCATTATCCTAGCTTTTGCTGATACCTTGTTCGCTTATTCTACCTCTGCAGAAAGTTACTGGAATGGTAATTATGTAGATCTACTCTATGCTGTAGCTGGTTATTTGTTTGCGATGGGCATCATCTCCCTACCACAGCTCTTGCAAGCGAACGAACAGAAAACTACTTTATCATTCTAGAGAACATACATGTCGGAGCAAAAAGATAAAATTATGATATTGGATGACGATCCACTTCTCGTGGATCTATATTCAACAGCATTTACCTTGTTCGGCTACGAAGTAGTCACGGGGTTTCGCGGTGACGAAGGTTTGCAGAAACTAATAGACATGGATATCAAACCTATTATCATACTGTCTGACGTGATGATGCCGAACATGCATGGATTAGATTTCTTGAGAAAGATTAAGGAGGACCCAAAATTAAAAACTATTCCTGTCGTACTTTTGACAAACCTGGATGGAACAGATGATATCCGAAGAGGGCTGGAGCTCGGTGCGGTAACTTATATAGTAAAAAGTGCCTATTCACCAAAAGAAGTTGTGAATAAAGTTAAGGAAATCCTAGCTGGTTATGACAGAGAGAAAACTCCTGAGGTCAAGACTATTATAAAGGGCCTTAGCTCGTAAGATAGATCGTGAGTCGGTAGAGGGGTAAAATAAGGCCCAAAACGATCAAAACGACGATCAGGATGGTCATCTGATTCGTAGTTTCCGCACTATGGACCAGAGCACCGGGTGTTGTGCTCAAAACCACGGTGGCCACATCATTATCTTCACTGTTTTGAATTTTGAAAGACTTACCGATTATATCTTGATCCAATAATTTCATACTCCCCCAAAATTCATCTTTGGGAATAGATGTAGTAGACTCCGGCAAAAAGGTGGTGCTTGCATAAACTTTATTGTCTACAAATAAACTGGTTTCAAACCCTGAATTATCTTTGAAGGAATCGGTGAATTCTTTATCGAGCAGGTAACCAACCATGACAATACCTATAACCTTGCCCTGAAAATAAATTGGAGAAGTTGCTCGGATAGACAAACCCTCTGGGCCGACAACATCTACAGAAGTGGCACTTCTACCCTCTAGAGATTCTTGACCAACACTCTGACTAAGGAGATTTTCTCCTTGGGTAATAGGGAAATTATTCTTGAAATAAACAGAACCATCTCTTGATGCCACCGACATAAACTGAATACCTGTATTAGATAGAATACGATTTCCGATAGTGCTTAAATCTTCGATGTCACGAGCTTTGGCAGCGGATGCAAAATCTAAATTATTGGATATGATCTGGCTAGTAGCCAGAGCACGACTCTCCAAGCTGTCTATCTGCATATTTAGTATTTTTTCGCTAGCAGCAAGACCTCTCAATGTTTCGTTTTCTAAACTTCGCAAAAAGAAACTGGAGAAAGTAGTGACAATTAGTAACGCAATAAAAAGACCATTTGATACGAAAATTATCAACATCTCTTGACGTACTCTAAAACTAAGCAGGTTCCATATCCAGAGTGTAATAGAGACAAACCCGAGGAATTTAAGCGCATATTCTAATATCCACATTATATTCAAAGACCAGGGATCAACGAAATTTGAGATAATTGAAGCGAGAGAAAGTAAGACGAAACCGAATGCGAGCCACTTAAGTAGTTTATTAATATCTTTGTAGTACTGCTTAAATAACAAAAAGCTCAGAAGTATCAAAAATATGGTTGGTAGAATATTGAAATTCGTAGCTATATTAAAAACTGGAAGAGCTAGAAATGCATAACTTGGTTTGTCAGGAAGTTTTTCAAAGGCGTAGCTCAGTAAAATACAAAGAAGGCCCACCGAATATACAGTTAAGGACAAACGCAAAACAACGCTAGAACTACCGCCAACTGCACTGAAAATTTGCCACACACAGAGAGCCCAAAAACCAACTGATCTTATAAGGCTATATTTGTCTCTCTTGATTAAATAGGCCTTGAAAAAGAGCCACCCAGCAATAAAAAAGGTGATAGCACCAAACAATTCAATCCCCAAATGAAAGTTATTTAGAATTAAAAAACTTGACATTGTTTATATATAATACACCCAATTTGTTTTATCTACCGAGCGCTTTGATTTTATCTTCTAAATCTTTTAGAACCAGTGGACCAACAATGACTTCCCGTTTTAATCCCGATCCATCTATAAATACAAACATGGGCAACACACTTATACTGTACGCGTCGCCCACAATACCTTCTATATCGAGTAATGTATCCAAGGTGATATTTTTATCATTCAAAACCTTGTTAACAACGTCCAAATCTTCTTGGCTATTGATAGCCAAAATTTCTAGATTTTTTGGAGAATAGCTAGCATAATAGTCAGCCAAAGCCCCTAGCTGATCGACGGCAACTGTATTCCAGGACGTCCAGAAAAATAGAACTACATTCTTGCCACGTAAGTCAGAAAGTTTTATCTTGGTGTTTTGCTGATTCTCTAATACAAAATCAGTAGCAACAGGAATCTTGTTTAAACCAACTTTAAATCCGATGTTCTGAAAAAAGTGAGGTGCAAGAGTAAAGACGAAATACACACACAAAACGAGTATGAAAATAGAAGTAGATACGATAATTAGATTCTTTTTCATATGTCAAATAAATTAAAGAATCTATCTACGAAGGATGGTTTCTTGAGCCCCGCCTTAGTATGAACCTGATCTTTTTCCAGAACCCTCACATTAGCAATAAATTTTTCAACTTTATTTCCATAAACATCTTCTGCCAAAATACTTAGACGTGACACACCTAATTCATAGAAAGAAAGAGTGGCAGTCCTCAGACCAGAGTCTCTGTCCAGGGTCAAGTCCACCAGCCTATCATTTACCTTAAAGACAATCTTTTTTGGATCACCGGCGATAGCAATCCTAAATAATGCCGTACTACTCGCTTCCATATTAAAGAAGCCTTCTTGATCTGGATATAAAATCTGATCATTTAAATCTAGAATGAAACTTCCAATCATAGGAGGTGTTGCGTCTACTATGAATTTTTTGGTGAGCGTTTTTGAAATATTATTTGCACGATCTATCGCACGAGCAGACAACGTGTGCTCACCGTCTACAAGGCTGTTTTTATGATCAATTCTAAATCTGGAGTATTTTTCACCGACCGGACCACTGATCAATGCCTCAAACCAAGCTGAATCGTCAATCTTGTACTCAATTATTTTTATCCCTGAAAAATTATCCCTACCCTCCCCCTCCAGACTAACTATTCTGGTTTTGGATATAACAACAGGAGCAAGCTGGGAGAAGAAATCGGAAGCAAGTATTGGAGACTGGTCGTCAAAAACTATTTTGAGGCCCTGAGCATTGGTCACAATTTTACCACTTTCGGAAATTCCTCTGAGCACTATTTCAAGAGCGCCGGTTTTTAAATCAGCAAAAACCAAATCAAATCTTTCAAAAGCAGAGCCCCACCGCCCATCTTCTGGTAAGATTGCCTTCCATGTTTTTTCATTATCCAAGCTTAGCTCCATTTTTACTAAAAGATCTTTTTTACTCCTGACCATACCGCTTATCGTCTTAGATTTTGAAGAGGTAAATAGGCTATCGCTTTCTTCCAAAATAATAGCCGGGAGATCATTGGTTATGGTTATGGGGTGGCTTACAACATCTGAACCCAGTGAACCGTCAGACACTGAAACTTTTATCAAGTAATTCGAACTGTCCCTGGCTCTTGTCGAATCCCAGACAAAATGCGATTCTTTGGTGTTCTGATGAAGTGGTGACCAGCTTGATCCACTGTCGTCACTCAGCTCTATTTTATATGTGAGCGGATCATCGTTTATATCGTTTGCCTTCCATGAAATATTTATCAAGCCATTCAGCTTCAATGCACGGCTTTTTGGCTCAACCAAGGAAATAGTAGGTGGACTATTCACAAAGATGACTATCTGGGACGGCTCTGATAGGGCACCGAGCTCATCAACACTCACTAAACTTATCACGTTTCTACCCTTATCGAATTTCGGATTGAGGGCTATATCTTTCAAGCTAAATAATCCATCACTTTTTATATTTTTTATGCGGTACTCTTTGGTATTGTTTACTTTGATAATTATTTCTTTGGCATTCACCGCCTTACCCGAAATAGATTCAAGAGTTGTGCTGGAAGTTTTTAGTCCATCCTTTGGTATATCCACTGTTGGTCTCGAAGGGGGGTCGAAACCGACAACGAAACCATCTCTATTCTCTACAATGTTCTTATTACCCGCCAAATCTACCCCCTCTACATATACCTCAACCGGACCATCAAACCCCTTGATTGGGCTATACTGGCCGACAAAAATCCTTTTTGGAGCACCGAATCCAAAAGTAACATCTATTGGTTCATGACGGAGTTGAGAAACTTTAAAAACAGGTGCGTAAATCAAGGATTCTGAACTCTCGATTTTGATTTGAACCGGCTCTCCCCTTGAAAAGCTGGGTGAGTATGTAGTTATAAAAGTTGGAGGAGTATTGTCTATGGTAATTGGGCCGTCTATATATTCACTGAAAGCACCGTCAGTATCAACTACGTGAGCTTTTATCCTGTAATCCGAGCCATCTGGGAATTTCTTGGTGTCCCAATAAAAAGTACCTGTGGCCCTCAGGTTTTTTGCTAATTCAGAATATAGATCATTGGATTTGGCATAAAACAAACTAACTGAATCTGTATCCAGTTGCCCTCCTTCTGATTCGTTATTACTTAAGTCATTCTTGTCTTCAGCTACATATTCTACTGGGACCAACCCAGAGATAAATACCCTACCAAAACTTTTGAAAAATTTTATAGTTGGTTCAAAATTAGTATAAGTACTATTTGATCCTCCACCACCGCCGCTACTAGCAGCCTGGCATTCTCCACCCAGTGGGTCAACGAAACAAACACTATCATTTGAGTCAACCCAATAATCAACCCCAGGATCTCCCGTTAGGTTGTAGCACTCTGTCATGTTTAGTGGTCCACAGAGATTGTCATCCGGATTCAACAAAACTCTAAAGTGAAGACCCTCAAAGCCCTGGCCGCTATAAACGTATGGTGAACCACTCTGACCAGCCCAATATGATCCCTCACTACTAACTAAATAACCGAATGCGACACCTGGTTCTGTCAGTATAGGAGTAATGGACCCATCCTCATTATCAACAAGAGTCACACTTGCGAAAGCTGGGGTAACCCAAAAAATAAATAGGAATATTAAAAATAGTTTTTTCATCGTCTCTGACTATTGTACGACACCAACAAATATGGTGCAATTTATCACCTGAAAGATTTTAGGCGGGCAGACTGAAATCCCCTACTCTGGTGCGTTTAATCCAAAAAGTAGCTGCTCCTATTTCGAAAAATTTACCCATCTCATTCACCAAACCCCGAATATACGTGCCACTAGAAACACTGGCAGTAAATGAAGAGATGAGGAAATGCTCTTCTCTAGAATTTTCTAGGGCATGTCTCCAAGATCCAGATATTTCTTCTTGTCTGAAATCACCTTTCACTAAATTTAATTTATGTTTTATTTGTTCACTTAAATCTGCTTTTGAAACAAGGCGTGTATCCTGATGGCTTAAATCAAAGATTTTTATTCCTTTTTGTGGTACATCAATTTCTTCCATCTTGTTTTCCCTGGCCCACTGAAACAGGGGTTTTCCTCCAACAGTCCTCGATGAGTACGGTGGATATACTTGAACCTTTTTATTCTTTATCTCATCTAATAATCTCTGCATTTTTTCTTCAATCTTCTTTGGCATCTCCCCACTACCAGAGACCACTCTGCCCAACACGTCATAAGTATCCGTACTGAAACCCCATAGAACATCGAATTCATAGGTTTTGTCCTGTAGAAGATACTTATCCTTACCCCTGGTATCACCAGAGAGAACGAGCAAGAGTCCTTCGGCTAGTGGGTCTAGGCGCCCAAGATAGGTCATTTTCTTTGACTTGTATTCTGGGTTTGCATCCTTAAACCGAAGAATGCATTCAAGGGGTGTTTCCCCCAGGTTTTTATAGAGTTTTAGTAACTCGGGCATTCCTGTATAATACAGCCATGTCCAAGCTTGATACTAGCCCTTATAAGGGAGTCCGCGACTTCTATCCAGAAGATCAGTTCATTCAGAGCTATATTTTTGACACCTGGAGAAAGAGCGTAGAAAATTTTGGCTACGAAGAATATGAAGCCTCAGTGCTAGAACCATCAGAAATCTATAAGGAAAAATCTGGAGAAGAAATAGTAAACGAGCAAACCTTCACTTTTAAAGATAGGGGTGGCAGAGAAGTTACCCTTCGACCAGAGATGACCCCGACTGTAGCCCGCATGGTTGCTGCACGTCGTAGGCAGCTTGGTTTTCCACTGCGCTGGTATTCGATTCCTAACCTATTTCGATATGAAGCTACACAGAGAGGTAGACTGCGTGAACACTGGCAATTAAACGTTGATTTGTTTGGAGTTTCTGGGTACGAAGCGGATGTAGAGCTAATCGTTTTGGCTGATAAAATTTTAAAGAAATTTGGAGCAAAAGAGAACGACTATGAAATAAGATTAAACGCGACTGGAGCAATTACATTAGAAATGCTCGGTGACTTTATTGAGAAAGAACTTAAACCAAGAGGTGTTGCCAATGCTCTCATTGATGAGAAACTAGCTCGTGGACAGGCATACTACAATGGTATTGTTTTTGAATTTTTTGATACGAACCCCCAAAACCCAAGATCTATCCTCGGTGGAGGAAGATACGACAACCTCACCGAACTTTTTGGAGAATCAAATATACCGGTTGTTGGTTTTGGCGCGGGGGATGTAACAATTAAGGACTTTCTTGAAACACACAAACTTCTTCCCATTTACAATCCAAAAACAGAAATCTATGTGATACCAGCACCTGAAAGTGAAAAATCAATTGAAGAAATAAGCTCCATTGTTGAGTCAATTAGAAATTCAAATGTTAACGTCGCTATCGATTGGTCATACAAAACTATTGGAGATCAAAAGAAAAATGCACTTAAACTGAAAATTCCATTTCTACTTGTCATTCGCGAAAATCATATTAGGTCTGGAATATTTGAAATTGAAAACTTAATCACGGGTGTAAAGAAAGAAGTTTCGTTAGAGGAAATACCTGGATGCGTAAAATAGTATTCGACATAGAAACAAGAAACGTCTTTGCAGATGTGGGTAAAAATGACCCATCTCTATTGGATATTGCCCTTGTAGCCATACATGATTCTGAAACGGATGAGTATACATCATACCTACAAGAGGATCTGCCCCTGCTTTGGCCTATAATCGAGCGAGCAGACATCCTCATCGGGTTTAACTCTGATCATTTTGATATCCCACTTTTGAATAAATACTATCCTGGTGACCTAACTAAAATAAAATCACTCGACATATTGAAAGAAATTCAAAAATCATACGGACGCAGAATGAAACTTGACCAATTGGCAGAAGGAACACTGGGTAAAAATAAATCTGGGCATGGATTGGATGCGATAACTTGGTGGAAGCAGGGTGATATAGCGAAGATCAAGCAGTACTGTATTGATGATGTAAAAATAACCAAAGAAATATACGAATACGCCCGATCGAACAACAAACTAATTTTTAAAGAAGGAGGCAAGCTGAACGAAATCAAGCTAGACACGACATCCTGGGAAGAACCAAGTGAAAATAAACTAACCTTCACTCTCCCATTCTAACTAGACGAAAACCAGAATCAGCAGAGCGAGCACGATCCTGTACCAAATAAAGATAGTTAGTTTGTTATTCTTTAAGAATCTAATGAGGAAATGTATGGCCACGAGACCGGTCAGAAAAGCAACCAATGAGCCTATCCACAAATATGGGTCAACCCCTCCAGAAATACCATCTTTATGAAGGTCAAAAAATTTCTTTAAACCAGAGCCAAGGATAATGGGAATCGACAATATAAAACTAAACCGAGTGGCCATCTCTCTCGTCAAACCAGAGAACAAACCACCGGAAATAGTAGCACCCGAACGAGAAATTCCTGGTATCAGAGCCAGAGCCTGAAAAAATCCAATAACAAGCCCCCGCTTCGGAGTAAGTATTTGGTCTTGTTTGGCAAACCTTTCGGCAAAATACATAATCAAAGATCCAAGTAAAAACATCCAAGCGACCAGGTGGATATTCCTGAATGTCGTTTCCATGCTGTCTTCAAGTAAAAAACCCAAGAACACAGCTGGTAATGTGCCGAAAACAACTGCCCAGAACATCGTTCTGTTTTTTGGCAAGGCTACAAGATCCTTAAAAAAATAAAATATAAGGGCTAGTATGGTTGCAAGCTGGAACACGGCATCTACAGTTAATGCATTAGGAATATTTATCCCCATTAGATCTCTGACTATTATCAAATGACCAGATGACGACACGGGCAAAAACTCTGTGAGACCCTGAACTAGACCCAAAACTATAGCTTCGAATGCCGACATAAAAACATAATAACACGTCGTGTTATACTCATAGAACCTTAGAATAAAATAAAATTATGGATACAAACACCAAAGAAACCAATCAGATGATTCCCCTCTCAATCTTGGCTGCGGGAGCGCTTATCGCTCTCTCTATCTTCTTTAGTGGGTCTACTGGATTACCACAAAACAACAAGGATGGGACGCCCCTGGCTACAGTCAGTGGCAAGATCGAAGAAGTGACAGACAAAGATCATATCCTTGGTTCTGTCGATGCTGATGTTGTGATAGTCGAATATTCTGATTTTGAATGTCCTTTCTGCAAAGTTTTCCACAACACCATGCACGACATAGTTAGATCATACGATGAAGGAAGGGTGGCTTGGGTCTATAGGCAGTTCCCCATCGCCCAGCTCCATTCCAAGGCTGCCAAAGAAGCTGAAGCAACCGAATGTGCTGCAAGTTTAGGCGGCAACGGTGCCTTCTGGAAAATGGCTGACCTTATCTTTAGTACCACAAATTCAAATGACTCGCTGGATCTATCCAAACTACCAGCTATGGCTGGCTCAATCGGATTGGATTCGAATGCATTCAACGAGTGTCTTACGAGTGGTAAATTCACCAAAACAATCCAGGATGCAGTAGTCGCAGCGGGCAAAGCTGGAGCGAAGGGGACACCTTACTCTGTGGCGATTAGTAAATCTGGTGAGAAAGTCGCCATCAGCGGTGCCCAGTCATTCGAAAAGGTTAAAGCGATCATCGATTCTCTTATCAAATAAATAAAGGATCACCAACTACTGGTGATCCTTTTCCCCCGTGTCGTGTCCTGCTGGCTTGCAGGTCGCACACCCCCCACCACAGCCCAGAGTCGGCAATTGTCTCCCCAACTCCGCCTTGGCGAGTTCCCTTCTGATCAAACCGTCCAGGTGCCGGATGCTGTTGTTCAGATACTCCGCCCTTTCTCGGAGCGCCGGAGGAACATCCTCAAGTTTGTACACTGTTCCTCGCATGGATAAATGTGGTTATGCCAAAACATCATGCCCCCGTGTCAACCTGCCAGGTTGACACGGGGGGGTCAAATTCCTCATGTCTGATTCAAGGTTATCCTACTGGTTAGCTTTGTCAATTTACTAGTGTTTTAATATCTGCCGTAAAGAACAATACTCACAGTCATCTTTACCACAAGTACTGCTAAGTATTCCTCCATGCCAAACAGCACCCACCAAACTGTTGATCTCTTTGTTTACTTTGTCCACATCTTCGTTCGTGACATCAAGAGTTATCACCGGACACCTCTCTTTTTTGTCTGGTCTTATAAAAACCAAACTAAACGATGACTTTTTTAATTTCCATTTTGGATTTGCGAGAGCTAATATTTTATAAAATACTAATTGTCTAAAATAATCACCGTTTGAGTTTTTGGTTTCTCCTTTTATCTCATTTACTGACATGGCCTGCTTACTCTTATAATCAAAAACTGATAGCGTGTCCCCCTTATCGATAATCACGTCAAGCTTCCCATGAATTGGTATGTATAAACCCTCTTCTACGGCATTTGCCTTGTGGCTTGCTTCTAACCATTTTTCTGTATAAACCGTGCCACTTGACTTCAGATGTGCGCCAAGCTCTCTGGCGACGATTGGTGCGTCCTCGTTTATATCTTGTTTAACCAAATCCTTATCCTCGCTTGATAAAAAGGTGTCATCTACGCTCCTTATTCCCATCTCTGTTATTATTTTCTCTATCTCCAGATTATCCAAAACAGATCTGTTCTCCTTGGTCCATATATGCGAAAGTGCCTCATGCATAGCTGTCCCTCTGGTAGAGCTAATGCTCGGTGCTTGTGGCATCTTGAGGATACTTTCATAGATAAATTTATTTGGGCACTCGAGGTAATGATTTAGAGCGGTAACAGAGAGTCCGTTCTTCATCAAAAGATCTTTGGCCAAGGCTAAAACCTTAGAATCATAATTACTTTGATTATTCTGTTTAACCTCTGGGTTAATGTTGATTTGCATTCTGGGAATACTTACGGAGGTCGCTCCAGACTCTATCTCCGCGACAAACCGAAGCGGCGTGAGTGCTTTGCCATCAGATTCTTCAAGTGGAGTTAGAACGATCACGTGCTTTTTGGCTCTAGTAAGTCCAACATAGAAAAGTCTCCTGGTGTCTTTGATATCACCACCCAAGACATCTTTGGTAGGGAGAATAAACGAACTACCATGATTTCTACCTACCCACGCTTCCTCTGTCGCAAAAGGTATGAATACATAATCGAACTCGAGCCCCTTTGATCCATGGGCCGTCAGTGCCTTGATACGGAGATCTGGTGCCCCCACACTGACCTTCACCGCCTTTTCTTTGGCAGACTCTCTGTAGGCAAGCATTGATCCAAGGAGTTCGTGTGGATTTTCTATTTCTGCCTCACGGGTCAATGATTCAGCCAGAGAAACTATACCTCTCCAGACATAAACATATGATGGATCTTTAGAAACCAGACCCGCAAAACCACTGATTTGAGCAAGCTTAATGATAAATTCTATTGGTCCACAAGATATTAGGTTAGACCGTATTTCTTTAAGAGCCGGTTCTATGGTTTGTAGTTCATTAAATTTTCCCGCTTTAAGTGCCCTGGATAAATTGATGCTTTGGTCAAAGCGGAGGTTCCACATGTCTGTCGTCAGGGTTCGAGCCAAGTACTCATACCTATCATTTTCATTTACAAAAGTGATCAGATCAAAAAACATGACCCCGATTGGGTGGTGGAAGATATCGACACTCCTTTCTGACGACACTGGTATGGTATTGAATTCTAAAAGCTTTATCACTCTTTCTAAGTCTTTGTTTCTTTTAGTGATAATCGCAATACTTGCATCTGGTTCATCGGTTGAAATCCTCTTAAGTTCTTCGACTAAATAATTCTCCATGGTCCGAACATCTTCAACACTAACAAGTTCTATAGGTCTTTCGCTTTCTGAATTTTGAGATAACAATTTTATGCGCAAATCATCATGTTCTCCTTCTATATAGTTTTTTTCTATCACTGAAAAACTTGAATCAAGAATGCTTTGATGTGAACGATAATTAGCTTCAAGTGAAATAAGCTTCATCTCTGACCAACGTTTACGGAGAAGCAGGAAGTTTTCTACTGAAGCTCCTTGAAATCTGTAGATAGCTTGTTTTTCGTCTCCAACTATAAAAACATTTGGTGTCTCAAAAAACTCTGCGAGCAAGGAAATAATATAGTTCTGGGCATCGTTGGTATCTTGGTGTTCGTCAACCAAGATATATAAGAATCTTTCTTGTAGAAGTCTAAGAAACAACTCATCGTTTTTGAGAGTTACCAATAAATTGATGATCAGATCATCAAAATCTAACTTCTTGCTTTTCTTCTTCCCCTCCTCATATCTTTCATAGATATCCGCAAAAATAAGAGTTTTTTTACATTTCTCTATTTTCTCCTCTGCATCCGCCTTAAGCTTTCCCTTAGATTTGCCACGAGTGGAGATGGAGTCCTCGTCTTTAGTAATACGATCTATTTCTTTATCAGCATGCTGTCTGACGTTTTCTGGAGTTATTGCATCTCGTTTACAATTACTAATACTACTTATGATCCCAGATAGGTATGCGTCTGGTTTACCGCTCGGTCTCAGATCCTTAAACTTCTGATCTTCTAAAATATCTCTTACTAACATTTCTTTATCGACATCGGTCATCTGCTTCATACCATTTGTCTCGATAAAATGGTCTTGGTATTCATTCATCATCGCTTTGGCAAAGCTGTGGAAGGTATGCATTTCTACCTCGTGCGCTCTGGTACCTATTAAGCCCCGGAGTTTTCCTCTCATAGCTTTCACTCCGGCATCTGTATAGGTTATGGCCAAAATGCCACTTGGTGGTGTATCTGTCTGTTTAAGAATGTTGGCTATACGTAAAGTCAAAACAGTTGTTTTGCCAGTACCTGGGCCGGCTACAACCATCACTGGGCCGTCTATGGTGTCTACAGCCTCCTTTTGACTCTTGTTTAAGCTCTTATATGCTTTATTAAAAATATCATCCATTTGAGGCTATTTTAGCACAGTTAATTTCATACTTGACTTTTATCCCATTTGGTGCTATTATTAACGCAGACCATTCAAAGGAGACGTGTAATGCGTATCAGCCCGACACTCAGAGTGATCAGGGACGCGTTCGTGTTCTACAAGGGATCCCTGCTCGTAGCCATGCTCGCAGCACCACTCTACCTTCTTGGTGGGATGTGCTTCGTCCGAGGCATCAAGCTCCTCGTCGAACCGATCTCGTACATGCCCGGCGCAGGAGCCATGCTCATCGCTGTCGGCGCAGTCATCTCGTTCTCCACCGCGCTCGGACATGTGTCCCTCCGCAAGTAGCACCCTCACCCCCCCCCGCACATCCGTGCGGGGTTCAACGTATAGTAGACCGCAATGCGCCACCTACCACCTACCCATCAACCTCTCCCCACCCTCTCTCCCGTGTCAACCTGGCAGGTTGACACGGGGGTATCTTTTATTTGACAGATAAGCAGTTTTATATTATGGTAATAACAGAAATTGGATTCTTGAGTTAGGCGCTTTGGCTGCATTTGTGTTGTTAAGGCGCTTAACTCACAGGATCCGATGGGGTCGCTGGTGAGTGTAAGCCCGCGAGCCCACGGGATGGGCGGTCCACAGGAGATACACCATGTCCCCGCTCCCGCAGAACAACAGGTTCCTGAAGCTCACCCCAGAGAAGGCAGAGAGGGTGGCAGAGAACCTCCGCAAGAAGATCCAAGACAACCTCTGGCACCTCTCGGTTCCTGGGGATGGGGAGAATGAATACATTTCCAGGAAGCTCAACCAGCTCCAGGACATTCTCCGCCAGTTCCAGGAATTTGGTCACGAGGTGATCATCCTCGACGAGAGGGACTTCCCCGAACTCGCTGAGGCGATCGGGGTGCTCAAGCGCGGAGGTCTCAAGGATGAGATCCTCGACATCCTCTTCAGCCTCCTCGTGAAGTGCAAGGTTCCGAAGTTCGACGTTCTGAAGGAGAACATTCTGAAGAACGCGTAACCCGGCGAGCCCACGGAAGAGCCCACAGCTCCCTGTGGGCTCTTCTTATTTATATATAGCACCTGAGCTCTTCCCCTCCCCCGTGTCAACCTGCCAGGTTGACACGGGGGCTAACATGGAAGGGTTGATGCAAGGCTAACTTGATCTTCTTAACATTAACTCAGGTTTCCCGGCGTTTTGCTCTGGTCCAAATTCTATCTTTAAACTTTTAAGAAGAGATCTTATTTCCTCCTTTGTGCTTGCAACCTCGTCATCTCCAACTTTTCCTATTTTTTCCACCTCCATAAATAAACCGAGATTTTTTACATCTTCAAGAACAATTTCGTACTCCGGTGTTGTGTAGATATACTTTTCATTATCAATCCGTACTAATTCTTTTAATCCAAAATTTTCTACTATCTTGATTGCTGTTTCCAAATCCTCAATTTCTGTCTCATACTCATCTGAATGTGACCACTCTTCCAAAATAAAATGATCAATTTTATATGCCATGGAGCATTTCTCACCTTTCTGTCTGATGCGGAAAGACGCAGATAGCCTGTTTTCTTCGTCTGGTTGCAGATTCTTCCTTAGAGGATCATAGAAATAAACATCTAAAGTTTTCTTTACTCCAAGCGAGTCAAAACCCCCTAAAGCTCTTAGTGCTGTCTCTTTATCACTCTTAACTTCTATGAGAATTTCGATTTCCTTCATTTTAATACCCCCTTAGTCTGTTTATCTTTTCGTGCTGGCGGATTTTTTCGTGGGCCTTGGCTTCGATCTGACGAATGCGTTCACGAGTGACACCGAATACCTTACCTACCTCTTCTAAAGTATGTGTATAGCCGTCGGTCAATCCGTGGCGCATTTCCAAAATCTTTCTTTCTTTTGGAGGAAGGTCGGATAAAATCTCTTTGACTTGATCTTGGATAATCCTACGAGAAGATTCTTGATCTGGTGATAGGATTTTGTCATCGGCTAAGAAGTCTCCTAGTTTGGATTTACCATCGTCACCATCATCACCAACCGGACTCTCGAGTGACACCGTGGACTGGTCGATCTTCTCAATCTGATAGATTTTATCTACATCGAGATTCATTTCCATAGCTATCTCTTCCTGTAATGGTTCCCTACCCAAGTCCTGGGTTAATCGACGAACGACCTGTTTATACTTGGCAATAGTTTCAACCATGTGTACGGGCACACGGATAGTACGAGACTGATCAGCAAGGGCGCGGGTGATGGCTTGGCGGATCCACCATGTAGCGTAGGTAGAGAATTTAAATCCTTTTGACCAGTCGAACTTATCTACAGCCTTAAATAGACCCAAGTTTCCTTCCTGAATCAGGTCAAGGAGAGTGAGGTCCGGTGAACGGTTAGCATACTTCTTGGCTATAGACACAACCAAGCGTAGGTTCGCCTTTGCTAATAGGTTTTTAGCTTCCTCATCTCCTGCTTCGATCCTCTTGGCCAAATCCTTTTCCATACTTCCAGAAATGAGTGGGTACTGACCTATCTCCTTTAGATACATCTGTATAGAATCGTACGCGGAGTCTGATTTATTATAAGAATATTTTTTACCAGTTTCTTCTACTGGCATCTCGAGCAAACCTCCACTTTCCAGGATGTCTATACCTGATGTGTGTAGTTTTTCATACAACTCATCCAAGAAAATAATGTTCTCTTCGATAGTTGGAAACTCTTTTAGAATCTCATCATAAGTGACGAAACCCTTTTCTTTGCCTCGACTAATAAGTCGATTCATCCTTGTGTTGTCCTCTTGAGCCTTTTTTGATATCGGCCCTTTCTTTAGCTTGGCCTCTTTCTTTGGTTTTAAAATTTTAACCTTTGAAGTTTTTTTAACAGATTTTTTGACACCCTTAACCTTTTTTGCCACCTTCTTCACCTTGACCACCTTTTTGGAGCTGGCCTGTTTGCGGCTATTCTTCTGTTTTTTATTTTTTGACATTCGTTGGTTATATTACATTATTTTACGTTTCTCTTCATCTACCTTACGATCTAGGTCGTGCAACTCTTTGGCTACACTTTCATCCTTATCATTGGCCTGAAGTTTAGCTTGGAGAAGAGACCTTTCTTCCTCAAAATTTGCAAGGTTCAACCTGATCTTTAGCTCACTTTCTTCTTTTTGTATAACTTTGCTATTCTCATATTCTTCTGGGAACTCTTTCTTTAGGGATTCGATCTCTGCTAATCGCTTTTCAATATTTGCTCGTTTAGATGGCGGGGACGAATCCTCACTCACTTCTATTAAATTATCATTTTCTTCATTTGCTAATTCCTGTCTTAGCAAATCGGGTGCTTTTGTTTTTCTCAAATCCTCCCAGATAACTTCTTCTTTTATACCTGTATGTTTGGATATAATAGAAACAAAATGCGACCGTTCTATAGAACTACTGAGAAGTACTAAGAGGGGTAGGAGCTTTTTCTCTATGACTTTGCCGATTTTTCTTTTGTCGGTTTCTTTGAGTAGGATTTGGGATAAAGTATGTTCGATAGCATGTTTGGCCTCTCTCAGAATATCTTTTAATTTATCTGGTGCCTCACATGCCAGGTCTGCTGGGTCCTGACCTTCGGGAAATTTAGCGACCTTTACCTCCATACCGAGCGAGAGGCCTAAAAGACTGCTCTTTTCGGCTGCTTTATCACCGGCCGTGTCACCATCAAAAGCCAAGAGTATTCTGCCTGAAAGCCTTTTCAAACGATCTAAGTGAGCGAGTGTAAACGCTGTACCGGATGATGCCACCGTATTCTTTATCCCCGCCTGATGTGAAAGTACCAGATCCATCTGACCTTCGACTAGGATCGCAAAATTCTTCTTGCGTATATCGTCTTTAGCCTTATCTAAACCATAAAGCACTTCACCCTTAGAAAAGAGTAGTGTCTCTGGAGTGTTCAAGTACTTTGGTTGTAGATCTGAAGCGAGAGCTCTACCAGAAAAAGCTATGATGTGACCACTCGAATCTCCTATGGGGAAGATAATGCGACCACGAAACACGTCGTACGGTTCTTTTTCTTTCTCCCCTTCTTTGATACTTTCTTCTTTTTGTTTGATCAAGCCAACCTTGAGCAAAGTATCTTTGCTGTGACCGAGTGAGGTGAGATAGACATACAGCAACCTCCATTCATCTGGAGCATAACCCAATCTCCATTCTTTAATTGATTCGTCGTTTATACCTCTGGATTTTAGATATTCATGAGCATCTTTGTTTTCCTTTAGATTGTTCTCAAAAAAGGTTGCTGCATCATCAAGCGCCTTGAAGAATTTATCTTTCTCTGTCTTGGATTCACCGCTTTTTTGGTACTCGATCTCTACACCAGCTTTATCAGCAAGCATTTTGAGAGCTCCCTTAAAATCCACACCTTCCAGCTCTTGGACAAAAGAGAATATGTCACCCTTCGCCCCGCAGCCAAAGCAATAGTAACCCTGTCTGGATTGAGACACAGAAAAAGATGCTGTTTTCTCGTTATGGAACGGGCATTTACCCTTGTAGTTTTGGCCCGCCTTATCGAGTTTTAGGTAAGAACTTATTACTTCGACTATATCTAGTCGTTCTTTGATGGAGTCGACTGTTCCTCGCATATAAGTTTTTCTTTGTACCCACCCTTAAAGCCGGTACCTGCTGGGATCATACGACCGATAATAACATTTTCTTTCAAACCGATGAGTTCATCTTCAGCTCCACGAATAGCTGCCTGGATGAGGACTCGTGGCGTGTGTTGGAAGGAAGCAGCTGAAAGGAAGCTTGAGCGAGAGAGCGAAACTTCTGAGATACCCATGATAACTGAATCACCCTTGGACTCCTCTGTGCCCGCAGTCTTCATAGACTCGTTGGATTCCATATAATCTGAGACTTCAACAACATCTCCTCTGGTAAATTGAGTACCACCAGACTGTCTAATCTTTCTTCTTGAGAACATTTGTCTGACGATCAATTCAATATGCTTGTGAGAAACTGCTGCACCCTGAAGTTCATAGAGTTTCGAAACTTCATGGATAATGTAGTTCTCTGTTTTTTCTTTCCCTGCATAACGGAATAGTTCGTCTAGGTCTGCTGAACCATCGGTCAAGAATTCCCCTTTCTTCACTTCTGAACCAACTTTAACGATGAGGGTTCTAGTAGGACCAACCAAGTATTCATTATCAAGTTTCTTGGCTTTTGCTGTTTTGGCTTCACCGATATCAGGAGTGATGATAATTGTCCTCTCGTTACCCACCACTTGTATCTCTGTGACAGTACCATCAACATGCGATATTGAAGCTGGATTTTTTGGTTTTCTCTTCTCGAATATTTCTTCAACACGAGGGAGTCCTGCAGTGATGTCTCCAGCAACAGAGGCAACTCCTCCTGAGTGGAACGTACGCATAGTAAGCTGTGTACCTGGTTCACCGATAGCCTGAGCAGCAATAGTACCAACTGCTTCACCGAGCTCTACTACTTTGTTTGTACCGAGATCTGCACCGTAGCATTTGACACAGACACCGTGTAGAGACTTACAAGTCATAGGAGACCTTACATCCACAGCTTCTACCATCGCTTTGTCTATAATCTCTGCATCTTTTTTATGTATGAAGTGACCCTTCTTAAAGAGTACTGATCCCTTGCCGTCGATCACATCATTTGCCAAGAACCTGCCCTTCAATGTTTTGGAAAGAGGAATCTCTATACCCGAAGCAGTTTTCTTACTGATAGTGGTAAATTCTTTAGTACCACAATCTTCCTCAGAAACAATCTCGTCCTGAGCCACATCGAAGAGTCTACGAGTTAGATATCCTGCTTTTGCCGTGTTTAGGGCGGTGTCGGTCAAACCCTTTCTTGATCCGTGGGTGGTGATAAAGTATTCGAGCGGAGTTAGGCCTTCTTTGTAACAAGACAGAATTGGGAACTCTAGAGCATCTCCAGAAACATTCTGGATAATACCTTTCATACCCGCCATCTGGTTTAAGTTACCAAGGGATCCACGGGCCTTCGAGTAGGTCATGTCGTAAACAGAGTCTTTTGGACCAAGAGTAGCGGGGATAAGTGCCTCGACCTCTCCTTTGATTGACTGCCAGATCTCAACAGATTTCTGAACGCGTTCATTTTCTGAGAGAAGACCGTCATTGTACTGGTCGATAACTTTTCTAACTTTGTCCCTACCTTTGTCGATAATGCCTTGCTTGGCCTCAGGGATCTTTACATCATCTATACCCCAAGTGACTCCAGAATGTGTGGCATATTTGAAACCGAATTCCTTGATTCTGTCGATGATCGCAGGGATATTGGCTATGCCGTATCTCTCTATTAAATCATCAACCAGGTCAACCATTTTTCTTGAATCTACTTCGTAGTTCATGAATGCATAGTCTGATGGAAGGACACTGTTAAAGAGTAGTCGTCCGACGGTTGTCTCAAATATCTTGCCGTCAAAAGCTTTGTACTTCTCTGAATCTGTTGGGAGAATGTGAACTTTCGCTCGATAGCTTACTGCACCAAAATCATGTGCGGTGATAGCTGCATTTGGACTTGAGAAATACTTATCTTCTCCCTTTTCCCCAGGAATCATTCTGGTCATCCAGAACGAACCGAGAACGATGTCGAGCATTTTGGCTGAAACAACAGGCTCTCCGTTTCCAGGTTTCAAGATATTTTTATCCGCTGCCATGATCAGACGAGCTTCTGCTTGTGCCTCATCAGACAGAGGGACGTGAACTGCCATCTGGTCTCCGTCGAAGTCTGCGTTAAAGGCAGTACATACAAGTGGGTGGAGCTGGATAGCGTTGCCCTCGATAAGCACAGGTTGGAATGCCTGGATACCGAGACGATGCAGGGTAGGAGCACGGTTAAGGAGAACGTATTTACCACGAATTATTTCTTCGAGTATCGCCCAGACTTCAGGAATTGCATCTTCTATTAATCTACGTGCACCTGGGATATTGAAAGCAAGTTCCCTCTTTAGAAGTTCGGAAATAATAAATGGCTTAAAGAGTTCGAGGGCCATGTGCTTTGGCAAACCACACTGGTGAAGCTTGAGTTCTGGACCGACGACGATAACTGAGCGACCAGAATAGTCAACACGCTTACCAAGCAGGTTTTGTCTGAACAAACCACGCTTTCCTTTTAGGTTGTCTGAGAGTGACTTGAGTGGGCGTCTCTGTGACTGATTTCCTGCGGCTGTGCCGTGTCTGATGGTGTTGTCTATAAGTGCATCGACAGCTTCTTGCAGGATTCTCTTTTCATTTCTGAGAATAACATCAGGGGCACTGATATCCATGAGCTTCTTCAGGCGGTTATTTCTATTTATCACTCGACGATAGAGGTCGTTCACATCGGATGTAGCGTATCTTCCTCCATCCAAAGGAACCATGGGACGAATCGCTGGTGGAATAACTGGGATACGGGAAAGGAACATCCATTCTGGACGGATACCTGCGCGCATCATCCACTGGATCGTGCTAGATCTCTTGTGAAGCCTTGCGAGTTCTGTAGAAGGTGCTTTCTCTAACTGATCTTCGATCTCTTTCTGAAGTTTAGCCAAATCTACTTCTTTGAGGATACTGTATATAGCTTCTGCTCCTATACTGGCTTCAAAGATAGTTGAATACTTCATAGAGAACCTGTGGTACTCAACTTCATCGAGCACACGGCCGAGTTCAATAGACTCTATGTCTTTCTTGGCACCGAGTGCGAGTTCCTTGAGTGCCTCTTTTGATTTTTCATCCTGTAGAGACTTTATCTTGGCTTTGAATTCTGAATCTAAATCTTTGAGTACTCTAGACTTTTCTGCTTCAGAAACTGAAGTGACGATGTATCCTGCAAAATAAATAACCTTCTCCAAATCTGCCACTGGAATACCCATGACCAAAGAGATACGTGAAGGAACATTCTTTAGGAACCAAATGTGTGCAACTGGGCTCGCAAGTTCGATATGGCCCATCCTCTCTCTACGGACGATTGAACGAGTGATTTCTACTCCACATTTTTCACAGATTATTCCCTTGAACCTGATACCGCGGTATTTGCCACAGTAACACTCAAAGTCCTTGTCTGGACCAAAGATCTTCTCATCAAAGAGACCGTTTCGTTCACTTCTTTGAGTTCGATAGTTAATTGTTTCTGGCTTTGTGACTTCTCCATATGACCATTCTTTTATTCTCTCTGGCGAAGCAAGCTTGATCGAAATAAGATCAAAGTCGGTTGTGTCGATGTTTTTGTTTCTTGGTGTGTTCATGGTCTTTATTCGTTTATTGCTTTAACATCTTCGATCGGCTTTTTCTTTTTCTTTAGCTCAATATCTAGACCAAGACCTCGAAGGTTATTAAGGAGAACGTTAAATGATGCCGGAGTGTTTGGTTCTGCGATCTTCTCTCCTTTCACTATGGCATCAAAGGCTGCAGAACGACCGACGATATCGTCTGATTTGATGGTGAGCATCTCTCGTAGGGTATGACCTGCGCCATGACCAAGAAGTGCCCAAACTTCCATTTCTCCGAATCTCTGACCTCCGTTCTGTGCTTTACCTCCGAGTGGCTGTTGAGTGATGAGAGAGTAGGGTCCGATAGAACGCATATGAATCTTGTCTTCGACCATGTGGTGAAGTTTCAAGATATACATGTAACCAATGGCTACATCCTGCTGAACTTCTTCTCCTGTCCTACCGTCAAATAGTTTGACCTTACCTGATTTATTGAATCCGGCTTTGACAAGCTCTTCTTTGATTTCTTCTTCAGAAGCTCCAGCAAATGGAGGGACAATGGCTTGGTAGTTTAATGTATGAGCTGCGAGACCGAGGTGCATTTCTAGAATCTGTCCTAGGTTCATACGAGAAGGCACACCAAGTGGAGTGAGGATGATATCTATGGGGGTACCATCTGCCATGTATGGCATCTCTTCTACTGGAAGTATTCTTGAGATAACACCCTTGTTACCGTGTCTACCTGCAAGTTTGTCTCCGACTGATACATTTCTAAGTTCTGCTACTTGAATGTGAATTTGTTTGAGGATACCTGAATCGAGTTTATCTCCCTTCTCTCTAGAGAAGATTTGAACCGAGATAACACGACCTCTCTTGCCCCCTTCCATTCGCTTAGACGTGTCTTTTACATCACGAGCTTTTTCTCCGAACAAAGATCTGAGCAGACGTTCTTCTGGTGTAAGTTGTGATTCACCTTTTGGTGTGATCTTACCAACAAGGATGTCACCTGGACGGACCTCTGCACCTACTCGGATGATACCGTCTTCTGCAAGGTTCCTTAGTTTGCCCTCACCGACGTTAGGGATGTCGCAAGTAGTAACTTCGGGACCAAGTTTGGTATCTCGAACATTGATAGTGAAATCTTCGATGTGTACTGAAGTGAATTTAGATTCTTTGACCAATCTTTCTGAAAGGATGATGGCGTCTTCATAGTTCGCTCCTGACCAAGACATGAATGCGACGAGAATGTTCTGTCCGAGCGCCATCTGTCCGTGTTCTGATGAAGACGTGTCTGCGAGGACATCTCCCTTCTTCACTTTCTGTCCAACTTCTACTGCTGGCCTTTGATGGAAAGCGGTAAAGCCGTTAGTCATCGAGAAGGTCACGAGTTTGAATTCGTGTTCTTTGCCTTTTGTGTCAGTGAGAATTATTTTCTTTCCATCCGCGTAAGTAACTGTGCCCGCCTCTGGTGCGATGACGAGACGACCGATATCTCTAGCTGCCTTTTCTTCTATACCTGTAGCCACGAGTGGAGCCTCGGGGATAATACAAGGAGTACCTTGCTTTTGCATGTTAGAGCCCATCAATGCTCGGTTTGCATCATCGTGGTTTAGGAATGGGATCATCGATGTCACCACTGAAAATGCTTGGTTTGTAGCCACGTCTATAAAATCAACCTTGTCTCTTGTGACTGTGACTGGAGTACCCTTGGTTCGTACTTCTACGATATCAGGGGTGATACGGCCACTTTCGTCAGTTGGAGTTGCGCCATGAGCAATGTTGAAATTCTCTTCTTCTAGGGCGTTTAAGAATTTGATCTCATTTGTGATCTTGCCATTTTTGATTACCGCGTATGGAGTTTCAATCATGCCGAAATCGTTCACACGAGCGTAAGACGCGAGGCGCAAAATAAGACCGATGTTTGGACCTTCTGGGGTTTGGATTGGACAGAGACGACCGTAGTGCGAAGGGTGCACGTCACGAACCTCATATCCTGCACGAGCACGATTTAAACCTCCAGGACCAAGGGCTGAAAGGGTTCGTAGGTGTTCAAGCTCTTCGAGTGCGTTCGTCTGTTGCATGAACTGTGAGAGCTGGTTTGTGGTAAAGAACTCTTTCATACGAGCCTGAAGTGGTTTTGGAGAAATGAACTGAACAGGGAGAGTGACATCTGTATCTATAGTAGACATCCTGTTCTGGATGTTTCTCTTGATCTGGGCCATACCCACACGGATCTTCTGTTGGAAAAGTTCGCCAACATATCTGACTCGTCTTGATCCGAGGTGGTCTATGTCATCCTCAGTTGAACCTGGAGTAGAGTTGAGGTGTGCGATGTGGGAGATTATATGAACAAGATCCTCTATAGATAGAGTCCTGCGTTCAATCTCTTTTGCTGTTTCTTTGATACCAAAACGATTGTTGAATCTGAAACGACCAACACGAGAAAGGTCATATCTCTCTGAATCGAAAATAGATTTGACGAACTCACGTGCGTTATCTGCAGATGCCAGGTCACCATCCCTGAGTCTCTTATGAATCTCTATGGCTGCATCTTCTACGCCGATAGTATGATCCTTGGCCAATGTCTTTTCTATAAAGTGCTTGGCTTCTGGTTGGCCCTTGAATAGAGCGAGGATTTTGTCATTTGTTGATTCACCGAACGCACGAAGAAGAACAGAGACGGGGAACTTTCTCTTGCGATCAATGCGTACAAAAATAGTACCGTCTAGGTCTGTCTCAAACTCGATCCATGCGCCACGTCCAGGAATCACTTTGGCACCAAAGGTCTTTTTACCCTTTAGTTCTTGTGAAGTGAAGAAAACACCGAAAGAACGAGCAAGTTGTGGCACAACAACACGTTCGATACCAGAGATGATGAATGTACCGTGTGAAGTCATAAGAGGGAAATCGGCCATAAAAATCTCCTGTTCCTTCTCTGTCTTCATGATAAAGTTCTTCAACCTGATACGCACCTTCAAAGGAGCCTCATAAGAGAGCTTGTTGTCCTTGGCCTCATATTCATCGAACTTTGGTTTGTCTAATTCAAAACCGACGAAATCCAATTGGAACTTTCTTTCTGAAAAATCTTTGATTGAAGAAAATTCTTCGAAAACTTCTTTCAATCCTTTCTCTACGAGCCACTTGAACGAATCAACCTGAGAGACAACCAGATCTGGCATCTCTGTCAACGGTTCTCTAAACTTACCGAAATACTTTTTCTCTCTTGCACCTGACTTAGTTGTGTGGGCGGGCATATGATAGAAAATCAAGCACTCGCGGGCTTTTCGGCTCGTGCTTTTTTATAAAATTAAACTATTAAGCAAAACGGAACTTTTAAACAAATCGCCTTGTTTTTCCCCTTTTTGCTTCGATTTGGTCGTAACTAAATCGTATTCGAAGTTATCGCAGAGTATATATAAGACACTGTAACCTGTCAATCCCCTTATCCACAAGAAAACCGCCCTAGAGCGGTCTGGGGTCACCTTTGCGGAGGCAGGCTGCTGAACGTCGCCCGCAGCACTGTCTCAAGCGTGGCTGCCCCCTTGAAGGGTGATGGACCCATCTTGGCACTGAGGTCCACTTCCGATGCGGTGGTGGGTCCAATGTATAAACCCCCACATACGAATCGAAAGGTACTACCCTTCCCCGTACCCTCTGATTCTGCACCGGAACTGATGACAACACCGACCTTGTTCAAACACATCGTGTTGGTACTCATCTGCCCTCCGGTGAAAGGGTTGGTCCTGATAATATTGTACCAGAGAACAGTGCACGATTATCTACCTAGGTAAAGAAAACTCACCTTCAAACAACACTCTCTTTTTGTGTTCAGCTGATAACTTGGAGGTTATCACGTCCATAGCATCATCAAAAGAATTCTCTTCTGGGAAATACAACTTTGATTTAAGCATCTCTATGCCTATTATCTTGTAAGTAACTCGGTCGTCTGAGAGTACCAACCTCACTGTCAAACCCTGCCTAGTCTCTAAAGAAAAATCTTGATCAAAAATAAAGTTGCCAAGTGAATAGAAAATTGCCTTGTTTTTATAGATCTCTATTGGCTGTATGACATGCGGATGTGTACCAATAATGAGGTCGGCACCCGAATCAACAAAAACATATCCCTTCTCTCTCTGGCTCTTACTTTCTTTTGTCGAATATTCTACGCCCCAATGAGCCAGAACAATCGTAAAGTCACATTCTGATTCGATCGTCTGTATCTCTCTGACCGTGCTATCTATGTTCGGATTATAAAGTTCGTGATAACCAACAAAACAAACATATTCGTCTTTAATATTTACCCTCCTAGACTGATTCTCATTATTCAAAACTGAACCAAAAGAGAAAATGCCTTCCTCGCCCAAATTATTTATAGTTTCCTCATACCCCTCTTCTCCAAAATCATATGCATGATTGTTCGCAAGGCTCACACCATCAAATCCAAGAGATAGAAGGCTCGTGGCTACAGACGGATCAAATGTGAACCTTAAAATTTTATTGTTCTTTATAGCTATGGATTCGTTCTCTGTTATAGTCCCCTCCAAGTTACCTATGGTTAGATCCAGATCATCGAACAAACTTTTGACATCTGCGATCAGATACTCGAAACCCTGTTTCTCAGCGACTCTCCTAACATTCCTGTCTAGCATCATATCTCCTACGAAAAGGATCTCTGCACTACTCTCATGCAAAAAGCTATTTTGTGCCTGGTAAATTAACGTAGATGTCCTCCCGGATACAGCAACACCTAAACCAAGAACAATTAGTATTAGGATCAAAAGTCTCATAGCTTTTTATTTGAATATTCTTCGAAAACATTTCTTAATTCTTGCTTCATAGACTCATCGATTTCTACAGTTAATTTCTTGCTGCCGGTCAAACTATACGCATGGCATTCATCGAGCAGAACCTCTTCATGATATCCACCGCGGGACCGCAACCAGTCCTTCAGATCATCTAGGTTGTATTTCTCTAATATTTTTAAAACCTTCTCTCTGTAGACTGGCTCAGTGTAAAACAGTCCATGTGCAGTCTCGTGTTCTAGATAAAGAATATTCTGTGTCCCATCATGTTTGTCATATATCCCCAGGACATAGAACGGATGTTCATGCTCCTTAAACAAAGAGAGCAGGCTCTGTTCCTCGGTTGTTAAAGGGTCGAACTTATTTTCGTAGAATGGTTTGAGAACATACGAAGGTATATTGAAACCACTCCAGTCAGAATAGTAGGTAAAGCTTCCTTTCAGCTTCGTATACCAATCTTTGTATTCGTCCAAGCTGAAAATCTTACCTCTGAATTCTGGTGATTCGTAATGTTCCTGAAACCTCAAAAACGTAGAGGTTAGGTCTAGTTGCGTCTCAAATTCAAGAAGAAAAATATTCTTCAAGACTTCTGACTTTTTTATTTTCTTTTCTTTTTCCATTCTTCGATTTTGGCTTGGTGACCAGACAGGAGCACTTTGGGCACGGAGTATTTTTTGCCTTTATGTACGAATGATTCTGGTCTGGTGTACACCTCGGATGAGGAGATTCTTCTTTCTTCGACTGAGTCAAAATTACCCAACACGCCCTCTACCTGACGGGCGACAACGTCGATGATGAGCATGGCTGGCAGTTCTCCGCCGGTTAATACAAAAGGTCCAATAGAAATGTCTTCTGTTTTAAAAATCTTTTTCACTCGGGCATCTATACCTTCGTATCTACCAGAAATGATAACGATGTCCGTGTGTTTAGAAGCAATTCTCTCTGCGTATTGATTCGTAAATTGTTTACCATTTGGGGACAAGAAAATGATTTTCACATTCTTTTTCTTACCCACCGCCTTCTCTATAGCCTTCACCACCGGCTCTGCTTGGATCACCATCCCCGGACCGCCTCCATACGGTGCACGATCGACACGAGCAAATTTATCTTTGGTAAAATTTCTTGGATTATAAAAGGAAACTTTTATTTTCTTGTCTTCTATGGCACGTTTTAATATCGACTCACCTAAATATGAATCAAAACTTTTCTCAAAAAGGGTGATGATATGAAAATGCATAAAGCTCGGAGCTTGCCCCGGACGACTAGTCCAGGTTGAGATCCTCCATCGCCTCATCTACGGTCTTGGTCGCATTCATCACTGGAGCGGGGCTGTGGGAGTAAGATTCTCTGGGAGTTGACCCTGCGGGTTCGTTTATTTTCAAATTCACACGAGCATTGTTCTTCATACCCACTACACGGAGGAGGATGCGGATAGCCTTGGCTGTGTTGCCTGAACGACCGATCACCTTTCCCATATCATCCGGATGCACATCGAGGGTCATGAGGACACCCATCTCATCCACCGTCCTCTTTATCTTCACATCATTTGGATGCTCTACCAATGCCTTCACTACGTATTCTAAAAATTGTGTATCGTCTACCATAATCAAATCAGTTAAGGATAATCTGGAATACTCACAAGGAGTGAGTTGGGTGGTGTTTGGTACCCCGTTTTATTGTACCACTTCTTCTGCGGCTGGCTCGGCTGGAGTTTCTGCGGGAGTCTCTACTGCTGATGCTTCTTCAATAACCGGAGTCTCCTCGACTGAAGCAACCGCTTCTTCTACAACAGGTTCTGGAGCTTTGGCTTCTTCTTTTGGAGCTTCTACCACTGGCTTAACCTCTGCCTTTGGTTCTTCGGCTACTACCTCTTTCACTATGGGGGTCTTCTTTGGAAGGACGTTTATTTTCTTGGCATCGATAATTTTGTGGGTCACAAATAGGTTATGAACAGATCCTGTGAGGGCGATACCCTGTGATAACCAGTGTTTAATACGATCAGCTTTGAAAGCATCTGTCTTCTTGCGGGGGTCGTATGAGCCTAGAATCTCCTTATAGCGACCAGATTTAGTACTGTTCTTTGAGTCGGTCAAAACAAGACGAAAAGCTGTCTCGTGTTTGCGTCCTACTCTCTGAAGTCTCATTTTAAGCATTGGCGTATCCTACCAAAAAGCCGAGCCTCGGTCAATATGGTATAGTTCTAGGAAACATGGAAAAAACCACAAATAGCCCACTAATAGGCACAATAAAGGTCACTGGTAAGGGAGTTGGGTACTTCACCAAACCAGATCTGGAAACAGATTATGAGATACAGCCAGAAAATCTACTCACCGCACTAAATGGAGACCATGTCCGAATAGAGGTTCTGGAGCACGAAGTATATGGACGAAAACAGGCAAAAATCCTGGAGATACTCGAACGCAAGAAGATGGATTTCGTTGGAGTACTTGAGAAAAGCACGGGCGGATTCTTCTTGGTGCCAGACGACAAGAGAATGTACAGGGATATCTTTATCCCTGAGGCTAATAACATAGGAGCAAATGAGGGAGATAAGGTCCAGGCGCACATCATAAACTGGGTTGATCGGAGCAAGAGTCCGGAAGGCAAAGTTCTCCGCATTATAGGCAAGAAGGGTGAGCACAACGCAGAAATGCTCGGAATAGTCTATGAAAGCGGATTCGAGATCGACTTCCCAACCGCAGTCGAGGCAGAGGCTACTGCTTGGGTAGAAAAATACAAAAATGAGGATCACCTTAAAGATCGAAGGGACTTTAGAGAGACCACAACCTTCACCATCGACCCTGCAGATGCCAAAGACTTCGACGATGCAATCTCTTTCAAAAAACTCGACAACGGTGATTTTGAAGTTGGTATACACATCGCAGATGTGTCTCATTTTGTCACCCCAAACAGCGCTCTGGATAAAGAGGCAATCAAACGAGCCACTTCGATCTACCTAGTAGACCGAACGATCCCCATGCTCCCTGAAGTACTTTCAAATGATCTGTGTTCATTGAATGCGAATGAACCCAAATACGCCTTCTCTGCTGTATTCATCATAGACAAAGAAGCTCGTGTTAAGGAAAGATGGTTCGGTAAATCCCTTATCATCTCCGACAAAAGATTTACATACGAAGAGGCACAGGAAGTTTTAGACAAAAAAGAAGGAGTGCTCGCAGAAGAGCTATTGGCTCTAAATGACCTCGCATATAAACTTCGTGCAGAAAAATTCAAGAATGGAGCAATCGAGTTTGAGACAGAAGAAGTGAAGTTCGAATTGGATACCAAAGGTAAACCAATCCGCGTCTATAAAAAAACTCGCAAAGACACACATAAACTGATCGAAGATTTCATGTTGCTCGCGAACCGAGAGGTGGCCAAATATATGTTTGATGCAGGAATCAAAAACCCAAAGATGGCGTTTGTATACAGAATCCACGATGCACCAAACAAAGAAAGAATCATGGACCTCGCTACTTTCGTCAAAGCGCTCGGCTTTGAACTAAAGAACCAAGACGGAGAGACGACTGGAGAAGACATCAGTAGGATGCTCAAGTCAGTCGAGGGGTCACCCGCAGAGATGCTTATAAAAACCGCCGCCATCCGTTCTATGCAGAAAGCGATCTACTCTACTTCAAACATCGGGCACTTTGGCTTGGCTTTCGAATACTACACACACTTTACCTCTCCTATCCGTAGATACCCAGATTTGATGGTGCATAGACTTGTACAAAGACATCTGACTGGTGGCAAGATTGAACAAGATGAAGTGATCAAATACCAAATGCTTTGTGATGTATCGACTGATAGAGAAATAGATGCCTCGGAAGCAGAGCGATCTTCAATCAAATACAAACAAGTTGAATACATGCAGGATCATATTGGCGAAGAATTCGATGCATCAGTATCTGGAGTCTCTGAATGGGGTGTATATGTAGAAGAAGTGAATACCAAAGCCGAAGGTATGGTCAAACTAAGAGATATGAATGACGATTTCTATGAATTGGTGGAGAAGGCGTATGCTATCGTTGGTAAAAACACAGGCAAGAAATATTCTCTTGGAGACAAAGTTAGAGTCAAGCTTGTCGCTTCTGATCCGGAACGCAAAACCTTAGATTTTCAGTTTATTTAGCTACTTCGGCAGCTTCGTCAAAAGAGATGGAGAGGAGTTTGGATATACCAGATGAACCCATCGTGACACCATAAATAACCCCTGCACGACTCATGGTCTCTCTGTTGTGGGTGATGAGTATGAGTTGTGAGTGAGCTGAGAGCTTCTCTACCATATCTCCATATCGTTTGGAGTTAGCTTCATCAAGCGCGGCATCCGTCTCATCCAAGATAATAAATGGAGGGGGATTCACTTGAGAAATGGCAAACAGGAGAGCGATAGAAGTAAGAGCCCTTTCTCCGCCCGAAAGCATCAACAGTCCTCTGATCTTCTTCCTAGGAAGATTCACAGATATGTCCAGACCTTCTTCAACTACCTCTGCGTCACCATCCAAATCATCACCGATATCTGCATCTGCGTCTTCGATCAAAACATCTTTTTTCTTTTTCTTTTCTTTGGTTAATACAAGATGAGCATCACCACCTCCGAACATGGTATTAAATAAACCATTGAATTCTGAATTTATTTTATCTATACCCGAAGAAAACTCTACAGCCAACCTCTCTTCTAGATCCTTGATCAATGAGTGTAGAGACTCTGCAGATTTCTCTAGATCCAAAAGTTCACGAGTCAAAAATTCATCCCTCTCGGTCACATCTTTGTACTCTTTCAATACCTCCTCGCTGCCAGAGAGACCTGAATCCTCTAACCGAATTTTGAGTTTCTCTATTTCTCTCTTTCTTTCTTCTTGAATTTTTCTATCCTCTGCTACCACACTTACCTCATCCCCCACATCGATACTTTTGAATTGTAGTGCCTCTCGCCCGACAAGAAAACCAACCTCCTCAACCTCCCTCATCAATTCATCTGCATCCTTCTTTAGACTTTCCTCTCTGACTTTGATGATATTGAGCTTGGATATAAGATCGTTCTCTTCAGACATAATTCTGAAAACAGCTTTCTCAGCATCACGGCCAGAGTCTTTACCTTCTTCTATTTTTTGTTTAAGTTCTTCGTACTGAATGCGGAGATCGGCTTCTCTCTTTTCTGCTTTTTGGATCTCTGTTTCGAGTTTAGCTTTTTCTTTTTGGAGCTCTTTTATATGCTCCTCTGCTTCAACAATCAGACTCGAATCGGCTGATTCTTTATGGCCTTTAATAAATAGGAGGAGTTTACTGACGATGTTTTTGATAACAGAAACAGGACTCTCATTATCCTCTGGTTTGATTTCCTTTAGAGATTCTGCAAATTCCTCTACCTCTTTCAAACGTATCATCTTGTGTTCGTCAGAAGTGTGGAGCTCTCTCTGTTTGCGGATCACCCTCTCTTCGGCGGCAAGCGAGCCCTCGACCCTACCGAACTCTCGTGTTAATCCGTCTTTATGTGCTCTGGCGCCCGTGATCTCTGCTTCAAGGTCAAGTATGAGATAGTCCTTTTTGTCTTCCTTTGCTAATTTTTCTAATGTTGCTTTGGCAACAGCCAACTCTCTGCTTAAATCCTTTAGAGAAGATTCGATTGGTGTACGCTCGGATTCGAGGGCTGTTTTAGTAAACCCAACATAAAGATCCTCTCGTTTAAAATAATCTCTGGAAAGATTTAGTAGTTCATCTTTCATTCCCACAGCTTTCTCTACCTTCTCTACTTGTTTTCGGAGAAACCTAAGGTGGGGGGCAATTTCCTTTCGGAGTGATTCAACCTGAGCGATGTTCTCAAAAGTTTTCTTGAGTTTACGATCACTCTCTACTCTTTTGTATTGATAAATACGCAAACCGAGCGCATCTTCAATCATGGATTTTCTTTCTTTAGATGATGAGTTGAGTATTTTGTCTGCTTCACCTTGAGAGATGATGTGGTGACCCGATGCTCCGATATGAGCACGAAGAAGTAGCTCGATCACATCCTTTAACCTCACACTACTACCGTTTATAAGGTAGTCGTTCACCCCATCTCTATGGACCACGCGTTCTATGGTCACCTCTGGGAAATCTATACCGAATACTTGATTTGAATTATCAAAGGTTACCTTAACCGAAGCACGGTTTGCTCTCGACTCATTCCCCCCACCATTAAATATAAGATCCTCTCCCTTTTTACCGCGGAGTGATTTGATGGATTGTTCTCCTAGGACAAAACGAAATGCTTCGGCTACGTTTGATTTACCAGAGCCGTTTGGTCCGACTATAGCAGATACGGACGAGTTAAAAACGAGCTCGCTCGACTTGGCAAACGATTTAAAACCAGATAATTCAATAGATTTTAAATACATGAATTATCAAATTATAACACGTTGAACTATCAGATTTTAATCCCAACCTTTCTTTTTGAGAGCATCTCTGGCAGCACCCTGTTCTGCATCTTGCTTGCTCTGTCCTTCACCCTGACCAATAAGTTCTTTGCCGATATAAACTCCAACAGTAAAAACCTTGTCGTGATCTGGACCAGATTCTTTGAGGCTCTTGTACGAAGGAGTGAGGCTCTCGTGCTCCTGTGCTTTTTCCTGGAAAAGAGATTTGGCATCTATCCAACTCTTTTGATCGATGATCATCTCTGTAAGTGGAATAATGTGTGCAACGACAAAGTCCCTCGCGGAGTCAAATCCCTGGTCAATATAAATCGCCCCGATTATAGCCTCGAAGGTGTTCGCGAGTATGTACTGACGAGCCCGACCCATGTCTTTGGATTCTCCACGAGAAAGTAGGAGAAAGTCATTGGCTCCGAGCTTTTGAGCGACAACTGAACAGGTGTCTGCATTCACCAAAGCAGAGCGCAGACTGGTGAGTTCCCCTTCATCTTTTTCTGGGAAAGTTTTATATAAATAATCCGTTGTGACAAGTTCAAGAACTGCATCACCCAAAAACTCTAGACGTTCGTTGTGCCCTAGACCAAGATTTCTGTTTTCGTTTATATATGAACGGTGAGTAAAAGCCTGCTTTAAAAGAGCTTTGTCTTGGAACACTACACCGGCCGTTTCTTCAAATTTGGATAAATCCATGGGTCTTGTATACCTTTACTTACTCTTTTCTGCAAGAAGAGTGATGGCCTTGGTCACTATGGGAAGAATATCATCATAAAAATTCAGATCGAGTATTTCGGAAAGTTTGAACCATCTGACATCGTCCAATCCCCCTTTTTCTTCTTTCTTTTCCAAGGTTAGTTCTTGGTAAGGTGCTTCCGCCAAAAAATAAACAACTTTTTTCAAAATTTTTCCTTTCTCTGGATGATAGGTAGAGTATGCATTTTCACCGAGTTTCTCTTTGACTTCTATGGGTACACCAAGCTCCTCTCGAGCTTCTCTAATAAGGCCTTCTTCTTCAGTTTCCTCGCCCTCGAGCTTACCTTTGGTCAGTGTCCAATGGCCAAATATGTCGTGTACGAATGCGAGGTAAGTTGTACCCTCATCGTGTGCATATACAACAGCTCCAGCAAGACGCTCTACGGGCAGTTCAGAATCGGGCACGTTACCATACTTTTTCTTTGGTCGAGGCTTCTCATCTTTACCCGGTTCACCCATTTCTTTATAAACAGCCCCCAAAACACCATTAACAAATTTACCCGAAGTCTCTCCGCCAAATGATTTGGCTAACTCTATCGCTTCATTGATAGCTACCTTTGGTGGAACTTCAGCCCGATCAGAAAACAATAATTCTGATAAACCAATACGCAAGATATTTCTGTCTACAATAGATATTTTCTCTAAAGGCCAGTCAGGTGCAGCCTTCTCTATGAGCAGATCAAGGTCTTTTTGTTTGTCTAATACTTGGTTCAATAATCCATCCATAAAAGGACGATCATTCGAACCTGGAGCAAATTCAGCTAAATTTCTTTCAAAAATAGAGTCAACGTTCTCTTTTTTATTTTTATCAAAATCCCATTCAAATAAGGTCTGAAGTACAACTGAGCGTGATAGGTGACGTTGTGCCATAAAAAGAGCAGAGAAAACTTAGATATAAATACTTTCTATCAAACACCAAAGACTAGCGAGCGTTAGCCTTCTCTTTGGTCTTTGATGCCTTTCGAACCGCACGAGCCCCCATATCCACAACCTTACGACCACGATAGATTCCTGTGGTTGGGCTCATACGGTGGCGGAGATGCGGGTTACCCGAAGAATCCTCGGCTATAGCCGGATTAGAGAGAGCGTGGTGAGATCGCCTTTGTTTAGTCTGCGACCTCGTGTGTCTCATTCGTACTGTCATAAAAAGAGTCTACCAAAAACCTTGATAAAAAGAAAGTCCGCCACCCAAAGATGGGTAACGGACCTCTTCTGACTACGCGTGGACCAGGGACCTCAAACGCTTGAGGGCTTTCCCAGCGGCGACCCCATGTTCCCCGAACAAGACCGTCTGAGCCTCCTCGAGGCTGATCAGATACGGGGCAGACATCCAGTCGTTCCCGATGATGATCTCTTCGGTGCGCATGGTCCCCACCATGGCCGAACGCTCGACCAGATAGAAACACTTGATATGCCCGTTCGCGGACGGCGGCGGTGAATGGATCAGGAGCCCGTCGTTCCTCGATCGGATTGACATGTTGGTCTCCTCGGGGACTTCGCGGTCTCGAGTATCGAGCACGCTTTGGTCCTCCGGGTGACCTTCTTCAGTGCCGCCAGGGGCCTTCACCTTGGTTGGCCCCTTCGTGCCGTCCTTCTTGACCACAGCGCATTTCATCACCCAGACCATCCACTCACCATCGATGAGTTCGACGATCAGAGCAGCGGCAAACCAGCGAGCGGCCACGTGACCTCCAGTCAGAAGTAAATGAGCGAAATTCGCAGTATGCGAAGTTTGCCTTTATAATATCACTATTTTATATAAAAGTCAAGTTCTTTGTGAAGCTCTTTCTATGGGATTTTGAGAGACCATATTTTTTGATATTTTGTCTGTGGAGAAGGGTCCCGTACCCCTTGTGGACTTCAAAACTATATTGTGGATATTTCTTACCTAATCTCTCCATATACCTATCTCTGGTCTCTTTGGCGCAGACAGAGGCAAGTGAGATGACTGGTATTTTCTCATCCCCTCTTATAATAGTCTTCTGTTTTTTGAACTCTTTGGGAGCGTGAAGCGACCCATCTAGAAATATTTGTGAAGTTATCTTGACTCTTAGTTTCCGTAAACATTTACTCATCCCTAGATTTATCGCATAAACTATTCCTCTCTTGTCTATCACTTTCTCTGATATTAAAGATACAGCGAAGTCGAGTTTCTTTTCTTTTTTTAATCCTTTGGTACGAGCAAACCACATGGCGCGATCCTTGCTGGTCAGTTTCTTTGAATCCCTTATCCCTCTAAAAAATTTCTTGTCGAATTTCGAATTTATTCTAACCACACCCACCGCCACCGGACCCGCAAGTGGCCCCCTTCCCGCCTCGTCTATGCCTACAAGGTATTTCATCTCTTAAAGCGGGTTACAAACACAATAATAGGCATTGGATGATGCGGTGCACCAATTATTTACCCCTGACGCCCACGGTCTACACGAACCAGGATAACCAGTTGATGCGGGGGAGGCTTCCAAAGTCGTGACGAGTAAGCCACCAATAGATTGCCCTGTATAATAGTTATAATACTGATATGTATGATTTGTCGGAGCAACAGGAACTGAGCTTAAAAAACCCTCAGACACAAGCTGTTGCGCCATGCTATCAAAATTTTGTGTATATGGACCGTTCGGCCCAACTACTGTCTGATTTGGGTAAGCATTGTATTTTTCTCTATATAAAAATAAAGCGGTTTTTATTTGATTAAACTGAGCAATAACCCTAGCATCTCTAGATTTTGCACGTGCAGTGCCCAAGGAGCCCAGAACAACTGAAGATAAGAAACCGATGATTGAAATGACAACCATAAGTTCTATTAGCGTGAATCCTTTTTTTATCATAGGAATTTTGTCTGATCAACCTGCCTAATATCAATTTCATTTGATCCACCTCCACCATTGAAAACATTGAAAGAAATAGAAAAAATAGTGCCGACGACAAAAAGGATAGTTGAACCTATAAACACAATGTTTGCCTGCACCTGATTTTTCACTAAACCTGTCCTTATGACTAAGCCAGTCAGACCCCTATAAATACGTTGGCTACGACTATATTGATTGACTATATCTTCTTCAAATTGGACATTGCTCATGGTCTTATGTGGGGACTCTTGTCTATATTATACTATCCATATGAGTAAACTCACCCACCTCCACACCCACAGTCACTACTCTCTCCTCGAAGCTCTGCCCAAAATCCCGGACCTTGTTAAAACTGCCAAGAAAATGGGTATGGAATCCCTTGCTCTAACAGACTCGGGCAATCTCTATGGGGCCATAGAATTCTATAAGGAATGTAGGGATGCGGGTATCAAACCCATAATCGGCCTTGATGCGTATGTAGCGGTAAGGGGTTTAAAAGATAAAGAAGCGAGGATAGATAACCAGAGATCGCGCCTGGTTTTACTTGCAAAAGACGAGACGGGTTACAGAAATCTGATCAAGCTAGTAACAATATCGAACTTTGAAGGTTTTTATTATAAACCCAGAATCGACAAAGAGCTGTTGGAAAAGTACGCGGACGGACTCGTGGTCATCATGCCGAGTTTTTCTGGAGAAGTTATCAAGACCCTCACGCCCGGCGATGAAGACCGAGCAAAAAGAACAATCGAGTGGTACAAAAAAATCTTTGGTGAAGATAATTTCTTCTTAGAGATAACTCACCACAAAGAGATCGGTGGCCATGAAGAAAAAATGGTAAGGCTTTTGAAATTTGCTGAAGAGACGAAAACAAAGATAGTCGCAGCACATGACGTTTATTATCTAGATCCAGAGGACAAACCAGCAAGAGACACTATGCTCTCTATCCAAAGCCATGTAGGGAAAGATACTGTTAGGAGCATGAATGACGAAGAAGAAAATTTTTCTTTTCTATCGACCAAAGAAATGGCAAAGTTATTCAAAGATACTCCGGAAGCATTGGAAAATATCGAGGTAATCGTGTCTAAATGTAATCTTGAATTAAAATTGGGCTCTTGGGTGTTCCCCAAATACATAGTAGAGAGTGGTAAAACGTATGATGATGAACTGCGTGAATTAGTTTACAAAGGATTTGAATACAGAAATGTAAAAAAAACGAAAGAAGTTTTAGATCGAGTCGAATACGAGCTGAAAGTCATCAAAGACAAGGGGTACTCTCCTTACTTCTTGGTGGTGGGAGATCTTCTGCATTATGCGCATGACCATGGGATACTCACCAACATCAGAGGGTCAGTGGCTGGATCTATGGTCACTTATCTCGCGCGTATTACAAATGTTAATCCGATTGAATACAAGTTACCCTTCGAGAGATTCTTGAATCCCGATCGACCGTCTGCTCCCGATATAGATATGGACTTTGCAGATAATCGTAGAGACGAGATTATAGAATACGCTCGAACAAAATACGGCAGAGATAACGTGGCACAGATAGGAACATTCGGCACCATGATGGCCAGAGGTGCTGTAAGGGATGTTGCTCGCGCTATGAACTTCGCATACGGAGTAGGAGACCAGATAGCCAAATTAATACCCGTCGGCGCACAGGGATTCCCCATGACTCTGGACCGTGCGATGAAAGAAAATGCTGATCTAAAGAAACTATACAATTCTGATCCAGATACAAAAACTATCATCGACATGGCAAAAAAGATCGAGGGATGTGCTAGGCACATCTCCGTTCATGCAGCCGGAGTAGTAATCTCCCCTGGCCCGCTCACCGACTATACACCTCTCCAGTTCGATACGAAGGGTGAGAATAAAATAATCACCCAGTATGACATGTATTCGATCGAGGAAGCGGGACTGCTTAAATTTGACTTCTTGGGTATAAAAAATCTTTCTATAATTGCTGATGCTATAGATCGTATTAAAAAAATAGAAGGAACTGTAGTGGATATAGAGAACATACCACTCGATGACAAAAAAACTTTTGCCATGCTATCAAGAGGGGAAACTGAAGGAACTTTCCAATTAAACGGAGATGGCATGACACAGTTCCTCGTCAAACTAAAACCGTCAAGCATTCATGACATCAACGCAATGGTGGCACTGTACAGACCTGGCCCCATAGAAACAATACCGTCATATATTGAGCGAAAACATAATCCTGAACTCATCAAATATCTCGATCCTCGCATGAAAGAATTTTTGGATTTCTCTTATGGAGTGATCGTGTACCAAGATGATGTGCTTCTGACTGCGATCAGGCTCGCTGGCTATAACTGGGTTGAGGCAGACAAACTACGTAAAGCCATGGGTAAAAAAATCCCTGAGGTCATGCAAGCAGAGAAGGAGAAACTGACAAAAGGTTTTATTGAATTTGGTAAATTGACTCCAGAGCTCAGTGAAAAAATCTGGAAGCTCATAGAACCATTCGCAGCATATGGATTCAACAAGGCTCATGCAGCGAGCTATGGACGAATGGCCTATCAGACGTCTTATCTTAAGGCGAACTTCCCCGCTATCTATATGTCGGCTGTACTAACAGCAGACTCCGGTGATGTAGAGAGGATTGGAGTGATGATCGCTGAATGTAAAAGAATGGGAATAGAAGTTTTACCTCCATCAGTAAACGAAAGCTATTCTCAGTTCACTGTGGTGAATGATCCTCCACACCCATACAAAATTCGCTTTGGGTTAACTACCATAAAAAACTTTGGACAAGGTATATCCACCTCTATCATCGAAGAAAGAAAGCGGGGGGGTAAATTCAAAACACTGGTAGATTTTTTGGATCGAATAAAAGATAAAAATCTAAACAAAAAATCACTTGAGGCCTTGATCAGATCAGGAGCAATGGATGAATTCGGCGACCGAGGAATACTCGGCGGTAATATAGAAAACCTGTTGGCCTACAACAAAGAACGTGCGAGAGAATCAGGAGAACAAGAATCTCTTTTTGGCTTGATGTCTGATACATCTACCCTACCAACGCTCAAATTGATTGAGGCAAAAGAAGCAACTAAAAAAGAAAAATTGTTATGGGAAAAGGATCTTCTTGGATTATATATTTCTGGACACCCCTTAGAAGAGTTCAAAGATAAGATGGAAAAAGGTGACAACACCATAAAAAAGCTCATAGAGATGAAAGAAGGAGCAGATTGTGTCGTGGCAGGTATTGTTATAGGTATTAGAGAAGTCACAACAAAAAAGGGAGACAGGATGGTTTTCGTAGAGTTAGAAGATTTTACTGGGACGCTCGATGTCGTAGTCTTCCCTAAGATATTTGAGGAGTTCAAAAGCTTCTTGGTATTAGAAAACTGCATTGCTATCAAAGGAAAGGTGTCCAAAAGAAACGATGAGACCTCTATGATCGCTGACAAAATCAAGGCCTTATAGCCTTTGAAATAGGCCTTATTTATTGATACAATTTTGAAATGACTGAACAGGAACCGCAAGATAGAGACCATAAGAAAATAGGTAGAGAACTCGAGCTGTTTACCTTTAGTGATACTGTCGGTAAGGGCCTCCCCCTTTGGCTACCAAAAGGAGCGACTGTAAGACGAGAGCTCGAGAGGTTTATTATCGACGAAGAGATTAAGCGGGGATATTTGCATGTACGCACACCCGACATCGCTAAACTCGATTTATATAGAAAATCTGGACACTATCCATATTATAAAGATAGCCAATACGCGCCGATAGTCATAGATGATGAAGAATTCCTCTTGAGGCCGATGACTTGTCCCCACCACTTTGAGCTGTACCTAACCAAACCACACAGCTATAGGGAGTTACCTATGCGAATCGCAGAACTTGCTCAGCTTTATAGATACGAGCAGTCTGGCGAGCTCATGGGTCTCCAAAGAGTGAGAACCTTCTGCCTTGCAGATGCTCATATAATTTGTGCATCTGAAGAACAGGCCGTAGAAGAAATCGGAGGAGCTCTCGACCTCATAGAGTACGTCACCTCTGTGTTCGGCCTGAAACTTGATATTGATTATAGATATAGACTCTCTCTTGGAGATAGGGCTAACACAGAGAAATATTATAAAAATGACAATGCTTGGGAAAAGGGAGAGGGCCTGCTAAGAGATTTGATGAAAAAACGCGGTTCTAAGTTTGAAGAAGCCAAAGACGAAGCTGCTTTCTATGGACCAAAAATAGATATTCAGATGAAAAACGCAAACGGCAAGGAAGATACTGCTTTCACTGTGCAGTATGATTTCTGTATGCCTGAGAGGTTCGACCTGACATATGTTGGCGAGGATGGTAAGCCACACAGAGCCTTTGTTGTTCACCGCTCTTCTATCGGAGCTATAGAGCGAATTATGGCTTTCCTTATAGAAAAATACATGGGCGCATTCCCCCTTTGGCTCGCACCGGTGCAAGTCAAAGTTCTACCTATTGGGGAAAGCCAGCTTCAATATGCAAAAGAAGTTACAAATAGGTTGAAACTTGAAAATATCCGCGCGGAGTTGGATGAATCGAATGAAAGTTTGGGTAAAAAAATACGCAATGCGAAGACTGAAAAGATACCTTACATGCTAATTATAGGCGACAAAGAAATAGCTGAAAACAAAGTGACACTTGAGTCCAGAGATAGTGGCAACCTCGGACAGCTGTCACTCGATGAACTCGTGGAGAAACTAAAAAGTGAAATAAAAGATAGAAAATAAGAAAGCGAGTCACTAGGACTCGCCTTGATCAACCCCGAGGCGTAGGTTGATCTGGTGCTTGGGCTGATGGAATGTCCTGACGATATTTCTGCTTCCTCTCCATCTCGCTCATCTTGAAGGGGCAGGAGGTGTGTCCGCACTCCCCAACGCATTCATGGGCGAGGAACACCTTGGGGCATTCAGGGCACGCCTCATCCACCCTGCCTTCGAGTACTGCCGCAGAATGGACGACTCTCTCGCCCTCGTGCATTGCAAGGACCCTAACTGCAATCCTCTCTCGAACATTCTCCTGATCGCTCTTGGTGATGTGGATCACCATAGAGACCTCCGGAATGGGTGGACTTTGGGTCTGTTAGTTTAATAACACAAATAATATCTATACGTCAAGAGTAGCTTTCTTTGCGTTGGACTGGATGAAAGATTTACGAGAAGGAACGTCTGTACCCATGAGTATGTCGAATACTTTGTCTGCATCTCGTCCATCCTCTACCGTGACTTGTTTTAGTATTCGAACTTTTGGATCCATGGTTGTTTCCCACAGTTCTTCTGCGTTCATCTCTCCTAAACCTTTGTATCTCTGTATAGAAATCTTGGCTACTTTCTTTTTATCTTTGCCCTTAGTATTTTCTTCTACTTCTTCATTTTCTTCGGACTCTTCTTCTGTTGTATTTTCATCGAGTTCTATGATGTCTTCGATGCTTATGTCTGACCCGATCTTTTTGTTCTTTTCTTCATCAGAGTAGGCGTACATGACTTCTTTACCTTTCTTGATTTTATATAGTGGTGGTTGAGCAATATAAACAAACCCTGCGTCTATGAGTGGACGGAAAAATCTGTAGAGGAGGGTGAGGAGAAGTGTGCGAATGTGTGCTCCATCCACGTCGGCGTCTGTGGCTATGATTATCTTATGATAACGAAGTTTGGAAATATCAAACGTATCACCTATGGCCGTACCCAGAGCGACAACCAAGTTTTTAATCTGCTCAGAACCAAGCATGCGGTCCAGACGTGCACGTTCTATGTTCAAAATCTTACCTCTAAGTGGGAGGATGGCCTGTGTTCGCCTGTCTCTACCCATCTTGGCTGTACCACCCGCTGAATCTCCCTCTACGATAAATATTTCGGACTCCTCTGCTGATTTAGACTGACAATCTGCGAGTTTACCTGGTAGAGTCATACCCTCGAGCGCGCCTTTGCGGAGGACAGAGTCTTTGGCGGCTTTGGCTGCCTTACGGGCGCGAAGTGCGAGAACAACCTTTTGGATCATCGCCTTGGCATCATCTGGATTCTCCTCAAGAAAGGCGCCGAATGAATCATTGAAAACCGTTTCTACCATACCTCTTGCTTCCACTGAACCCAACTTTCCTTTGGTCTGTCCCTCGAATTGAATTTCTCTTAGCTTAACGGAAACCACCGCCGTCAAACCCTCCAACACATCATCGCCTGTAAAATTATCTTCTTTCTCACTAACTAGATTGTTCTTTCGAGCATAGTTATTAATAGTTCTGGTCAAAGCTGTTTTAAATCCAGTGATATGTGTACCGCCTTCAGAGTTGTAAATATTATTCGCAAAAGGAAGGATGCGAGAAGATATATCGTCTACATACTGGAGTGCTATTTCTACATTCTCATACTCAGTGGTGTTCTTTTCCACATAGAAAATATTTTTATGAACGGGCTTCTGAAGAGCGTTCTCAAAACGGACCAGGGACATCAATCCACCTTCGAAGTAAAAAGACATGGATGGAGCCTCGAGAGAAAGTTCTCTTAGATAAAATACTTCCGTATCTTTTACTTCTTTTTCAGAATTCTCCCTAGCATCTATAACTGTTATACGAAGGCCCTTTACTAAATAAGCTTGCTGTCTGAGGTGGTTAACGACTTTATTAAAATCAAAATTAGTATCAGGAAAAATCTTCTCATCTGGCCTGAAGGTGATGATCGTCCCACTATTTTTGGTGGTGCCTATTTTTTTGACTGAAGCTTTTTTCTTTCCCTCACTGTACTCTTGGAAATAAATGCCTCCGTCTTTGTGAACTTCAGCCCGAGTATATGTAGACAGGGCGTTTACCACAGAAGCACCGACTCCATGCAGTCCTCCAGATACTTTGTAGCCGCTACCTTCCTCTCCAAACTTTCCTCCTGCATGGAGTGTGGTCATCACCATCTCCAGTGCTGAAACTTTTGTTTGTTTATGAACATCCACCGGGATACCGCGGCCATTGTCCACAACCCTGATACGGTTGCCTGGTAAAAGAGCGACCTCGATGTCGTTTGCGAAGCCCCCCATGGCTTCATCTCTAGAGTTGTCAAAAATCTCCCAGATTAGGTGGTGCAAGCCATCTGGCCCTGTTGTACCAATATACATACCAGGACGCTTCCTGACCGGGTCTAGGCCTTCAAGGACAGTGATCGATTCAGCGCTATAATTCGAGGTTTTCTTCTTGTCGTCTTTGTCTTTGGCCATGTGTTTTGTACCTCCAATTATAGCACAAACCGACCCTCAAAAAAAGCCGGAAATCGATGCTTTTAGACAACTGAATTACTCAGTATTTTGATGATATTTTCTTTGGATCTGAGCTCTGGTTTATCTCCCGGCACCTCAACTACAAAACGTTTGTCTTCATCATTAATTATCCTTCCATATCCGATAACATTTTTAAAGGAGTTACAGCCATCAAGCAATTCTTCACAAACACCACCGTTTTTGCCGCCAGAATGTATGACCATGTTTTCTCCTATATATATACCAACGTGGTCTATTCCCTCTGGCACTTTTGTTCCTGGCATAAATTCAAGGGTTTCAGTTCTTATAGCCTCTTCTTTTACTTCTCTGTCCAAAACTTTAGAAAAATATGAGCCTTCAGTATGAATAATCTCTTTTGTGTTAGAAAAAATAAGATCTCCGGGCCTTAAATCATCTTTGGTTATTCTTTTGGAAAACACATATTGATCAACAGAGACTCTCGGTATGGCGAATCCTGACTCGACAGCTGCCCAGGCGACTAAAGATGAGCAGTCAAAAAAGTTCGGCGCATCATTCAAAACGCTTGCGCCACGTTTATAGGGCTTGCCTACGACGCTCTTCGCAGAAATAACCATCTGCTTCCTGGGTTCAACTATCCTATAAGAAAATCCCAACTTATCGAGCTTGACCTTATCTACCTCTGTCTCGGATAAACCAATTCTATATATCGGTTTATTTATCATACAGTTCGGATTGTGCCATCAAAATCTTCTATCGTTACGCTTTCGATCTTTGCGTGTAAGACGTTTACTTCCGCATTAGTCAAGGTTCTGTCCAGATGTCTATAAGTTATCCTAAATGTATAGCTGGTCTTTCCTTCTCCAAACTTTTGAGCATTCTCATATTTATCTTTCAATTCAACTTCCTCGACCATATCACCACCAACCACTCGAATGCCATCAAAATAATCATTCAGTATAAAATCTGAATCCACCACAAAAGAGATATCTCGAACCACCGGAGGAAATTTACTAACTTCTTTATACTTCTGACCGAGTTTAAGTTGTTTTTTTACTCTTTCATCTTCTGACCATAAGAGTCTGATATCGGGGAGTTCCATACTAACGATAGCCAACCGCTCGAGTCCGAAACCGAAAGCCCAACCAGTCCACTTACTACTATCAATGCCGAATTTCTCTAGGACAGATCCTTTGACAACCCCACTGCCCAGGACCTCGACCCACTTACCGTCCTTATCCACCTCCATCTCAATGGATGGGTTAGTGTATGGGAAAGTATCTGGATTGAATCTAGAGATCACATTCGTGCCGAAAACCGCCCTAGCTATTGTTGAGAGAACTTCCTTAAGCTCTGTTTCTCCGATCGTCTCTTTATCTTTTGGTGCCAGATACCAACCATCTAGTTGATGAAAAACATTCATGTGGTGGCGGTCAATCTCATCTTTGCGGTACACCTTACCATGAGAGAAGCAACCAACAGATTCTCCTCGCGCCATCTTCTCTTTGATTTCTTTTTGCTGCAGATAGTAGTACCACATCACTGTTGTGTGTGTACGCAGAATGTTTTTGTCATCTACATAATAAGTATCAGACTTACTGCGGGCAGGGTGGTCCGCAGGAAAATCAAACAGGTCAAAACTTATATCAGCGGGGACTATCTCTGGAGTCTCTATAACATCAAAGTCTTTGAAGCTTGGTTGGGCAAGTACTCGTTCGACCATCTCATAGATAGGACTGCCCTCGGTGCGAGAAAGATCGGGCATAGACAGGTAGTGCTTGATACGACCAGCTTCTGTATCTGACCTCTCCTTGAGCCCTTCTCTTAGTTTATTTTGATCGTCTAAAGAGATTTTATATGTATCCCTCATAAGAGCCTAATTATACAAAAAAGATTGAGAAAGTCTAAATAATGGCTAAAATTGAAGGTTTTTAGATCTATTCTGCATCATCATTAGCTTCATTTGAAAAGATAATTTCATAGAAACTATCTGCTGTTTTCAGATATATGTCTCCCTTGTATTCAAATAATTTAGCTTTATCAAAACTACTTAGCTTGAGATCGGATGGGGAGATAATTTTGTTTATGATTCTACTACCCCGTGGATCTAGTTCGACTATGTAGATACCCTTACTGGTGATGGATATGATGCCATTTGAATTCTCTGGATGCCATTCAAGATCTGTCACCTTTTCAGCGAGTGTGATCGACATGCTGGGGTCACAAACTCCTGACAAACACATGTATTGAGGTGTGTCGTCAGCAGATAACCATTCAATTTTGATATTGCCCTTATTGATAATGCTCAAAACTGTGTGGTTATCTTCAAAGATGATCACACCTGTAGAAGTTGAGATCGTAGACTCTATCTTTTTCAATAAAATTTTAGATATGGTGGCTATGAGGTTTTTATCAGTTATTTTTTTTGCGGTGATATTCTCAGGAACCAAAACTGGGCGAACTTCGGTCACCCTATTTGGATATACCGATACTTCCTTACTCCACCCTAAAAACCCGTCTTTCTCCACTTCGATAATATGTACCTTCGGGCTAAGTCTCTGAAGCAGGATGGATCTTTCTAAGAATGACGAGTTGCCAGCCACTTTGCCATCTAGAAATACCTCACTGTTATTCCCTATGTTAGATATATAAATACCACCAGTTTTGTGGAGATTTAACTTTATGATCGATCCGATATCCATTATGGAATACCCAGAAGCAGACAGTATCAGTATTGGACCAAAAATAAAAAACACAAAAACTAAAATAATTAAGGTGACGTTCCTGCGTTTTTCTGACATCGGTCTATTCATGGTTGTTTGTATTCCTGTGTTTTGGTGTTACCCAAAAGCCCATATATCTACCAAACATCAATCTGGTCTGGGCATCTATAGCCGGGATCGAGCTAAAAATTATGATCGTGAATGGGAATATTAGCCACTGCAGGATGGCTATCACTTTTTGTTTTTTAGTTATGGGTTTACCCTTTGAAGACTTGGGCAACAAAGAGTATGACATGACTGAAAGAGAAATGAGTCCGAACATTGCTGAAAGCATGAGGTTTCTGGTCAATGTTGGCAGGTTGTACGAAAGCACTGTCTCTTTAAAAAATCTACCACCCAAGAGTAAGGGTAGCCAACCCAGGAGAAATATAATCAGTGGATTAGTAGCAGCAGACCAATATCCCTCGATCTGGACCAGAGATACTCTAATTTTTTTCCAGAGAGAGATATTTTTATTTTTTACACATCCATAAAGTATATATGGGACATTTTCTGAACCCCACATCCACCGTCTATTTTGTCTGTATATATTTTTCATCGTCTGCCAAAATCCGCCGGCATGATTCGCATCCATAGACACTGGATAGGCCATGGGCACAACTCTGTAGTTACCATTGTTTACAAAAAATAGATTCCAAAATATACGAGAATCCTCAGAAACAACATTATTCTGCCAATAACCAACCTTCACTAATGCACTAAGAGAAACCGCGTGCGAAGAGAATGTGACCAATTTCTCTGGACGCTCTTGTTGTATCATCTGCCAAAACGTATTAGAAAATGCAGTAATCCTCGATATGGGGTTAGTTTGCCATATGTTGTTGTTATATATTGGTACAGGCTGAAAAGACGCTTGATCCCTGTCATCAGTAGTCAGATAATACCAAGTGAGGACCAAGAAATAATCTCCATAAACGACTGTATCTATATCAAACGCAGATACCACAACATTTGAATAATCTATGTTGTTAGCATCTATGTATCTTTCTTTTGTCATCCTCAGTGCATAAGATATATTTGAACCCTTTCCAGCCACCTCGCCAGAGATATCCTGTGGGTGAACCGTGACAATGATCTCTGCAAAATCTTTTCTAAATTTATCAGCAACTGTATCGGCGATCCCCTTGGCTGCCTCACCCGCTCTCTCTTCACATGCGAGCACTACGATCATCTTACTATGGTCATATTTTGCAAGCTTTAGACCAGATACACTTTCCATAACTACATCTATCGATTCATCAAAAAATGGAAATATAACTAAATGATATATATCCTCATGTTTCAAATGGGACACTAAACCCTTCCAATCTGTACTTAGGTTTGTTCTTATCCTCCTCCAGTTATGAAAGTTATGTGAAGACATGTATATAGTCTTCAAGAACCAATAGAGGTCAAAAAGGATAACCAAGTAAGCTGCCCAAACTGGAACAAGCCAAGAAAGAACGACCAAAAGGATGATTGTTCCCCAGGTCAAAACACCCGGAACCAACTCAAACACCTTATATAAAAAACGATTGAACCCATAGAGTTCAGATGATCTGCCCACCTTTAAATATGACGAGTTCTGATTCATGAAGTAATGTCGACTCCTGGAGCCACCTCCCAGATTTGAACTGGGGACCTTCGCTTTACAAAAGCGTTGCTCTACCAACTGAGCTAAGGTGGCGTCGGTCTATCCTAAAGCTTTTCTTCTGGTACATCAAGCCTTTTTTCCAACTGACTCTCCTCTCTGTCCATATCCTTTAGAGCCTCTGCTGTCTCTATTTCCATGTCGGAAATATTCTTAAAGAACTCTGAGATTCCTTCATTTTTGGTATTTAAGAGTCGTGAGTTCCTGATGTTACCCAGTCGTTTCTCCACCTGATCTTTGACCAAGGCTTCTGCCTTGTTCAAGATATTTTTTGTACGAATGGGTAACTGTTTAGTTACAAAAAATTCTGCTTTTTCTTTTAGGACTGAATATTCATGAGCGACATCGTGAGACATCTCTCTAAAACGCGCATCCCCTTTAGAGATCATACTGAGGAAAGAAAGGGTTTTCTTTTTTCTTATCTCCCAAATCTTTGCTGTGATCAGGAGAGCTATAGCCACTCCAGACAAAATAAAAGTGATGAATGAAAACATGGTTACTCAGAAACAGAGAATCTGACGAAACGACGTATTTCTGTCCTTTCTCCAAACTTCTGTACTGCACCATTTATTATATCCTGAATTTTTTGATCTGGATTTTTAATAAATGGCTGATCTAAGAGAACCTTGTCTGCAAAATATGAGTCCACTTTACCGAGGAGGATTTTCTCCTGCATCTCTTTTGGTTTATCTGCCACCTCTGCTTTAAAGGTTTCTGCCACAATAGCCCGGTCTTCTTCGCTTATATCTTCTCTTTTTAGATACTTTGGACTAGTGGCTGCGACGTGCATGGCAATATCATATGCAATTGCTTTGAACTCAGGGTTCTTGGCAACAAAGTCTGTCTCACAAGAAAGTTCTACCATCGTACCAATGAGTCCAGATGCATGTATATAAGAAGCAACAGAGCCTGCTCCAAGTGTACGATCCCCTTTTTTGGAAGCTATCTCCCCTCCTTTTTTCTGTAATAAAATCCGTGCCTTCTCTTTATCTCCACCAGCTTCTTCAAGTGCCTTCTTACATTGCATTATAGAAAGTCCTGTCTCATCTCTAAGTGACTTGATTTCCTCTGTACTGATAGTGGTCATAAATAAAAACTATTTCCTAGCTATTAATTAAATTGAAAGAACCTATTTTGTTTCTGCTTGACCCTCAACCGGCTTTCTTTCTGCCAAACCAGACTTGTATGCTGAAACAATATCTTTGGTTATGAGGTTGATACTTGATACAGAGGCATCGTTCGCTGGGATAGCATAATCAACCGAGTAGAGGTTACAGTCTGTCCCTGCTAGAGCGACAACTGGTATCTTCATCCTCTTGGCCTCTGATACAGCGATGTGTTCTTTCTTTGGATCTATAACCACTAGCAATTTTGGTAATGCTTTCATTAGATATAGACCACTGAAGTATAGGTTCAGCTTGGCTATCTCTCGATCTATGAGCAGTCTCTCTTTCTTGGTGTATTTACCTAGTTCACCTTTTTCTTTTTGAGATAAAAGGTTCTCTAGCTTCAAAACTCTTTTCCTTATTTCTGGAAAGTTTGTAAGGGTACCACCGATCCATCTACCGTTTACATAAGGCATGGAGATAGCCTCACCTGCATTTTTTACTGCTAGACGTGCTTCGCTTTTGCCACCGACGAACAAAACAAGAGAACCCTCCTTGCCCATGTCACTAACAAACTTTAGAGCTTTTTCGAGTTCTGTCTTTACCTTCTCAAGATCGAATATCTCTATCTTATTTTTTGAACCAAAAATAAAAGGCTTTGAACTGGGGTGCCTGCGAGATTTAACGAAGCCAAAATGAGCTCCTGCTTTGAAGAGCTCGTCGATTTTTGGGTCCTTTATTAGGGTTTTTTCAGCCATAAATTGGTCGAACTATTCTACCAAAAGCCCTTACTTATTGCAATTATTCAGCTTCAGGAGTGTTCTCGACGTCCTCAATAGACTTTGGGTTAGATACAGACTCTATAATTGGATCTAGATAGCCTTGGAATATCTTCTCTATATTATGCCAAGATTCTTTGATTCGATGGTCAGTAATGCGATCCTGGAGGATATTGTATGTACGAATTTTCTCTGATCTATCTGCTGTACCGATTTGAGATTTTCTGTTTGCTGAATGTTTGGCAGCTTCCTCTTCCTCTTTCTTGGCTTCAAGCTTGGCAATGAGGATTGACATAGCCATCTCTCTATTTTTGAGCTGGTTCCTCTGTGAAGTTGAGCGTACATCTATTCCAGTGGCCTTATGAATAATGCGTACAGCTGTCTCAACTTTGTTCACATTCTGTCCTCCGGCTCCGCCAGAACGTGAGGTTTCTATTTCTATATCTGAAGGCTTTATTTCTATTGTTGTTTTTTTGCGGACAGGCATTATCGCCACAGAAGCTGTCGAGGTATGCACTCTGCCCATCTTTTCTGTCGCCGGAATTCTCTGAATACGGTGAACCCCTGTCTCAAACCGTAGTTTGCGATAAACATCCTTACCCCTTATCTCAAAAGCTGCTTCTTTATAGCCACCCAAGGCACTCTCTGATGTATAGAGGTTCTGGAAACTCCATCCCTTAAAACCGGCATATTTGCCGTACATCTCTGCGAGTTCCTGGGCGAAAAGAGCGGCCTCCTCGCCACCAGTACCAGCCCTAACTTCAAGTATCACTTCGTTTGGGAATTCCTCTTCTTTCTCTTCGTCCTTGAAGATGTTTTCCATATCTCTCAACAACTCAGTTTTTTGAATTTGAATATTTGAGAGCTCTTCTTCAGCAAGAGACTTCATGGCCTCGTCGCTACCAGCCATGTTTTTTATTTCCTCTTCTTCTTTTGCTAGACGCAAGAAACTATCCGCAAGATAGGCAGTCTTTGGATTATCCTTATATTTTTGTATATCGATTTCTGTCATAGACAAAGAGTAGATTTCTGTGCCTTGCGCAGGCGGGTAGCCGAGCAGAGCAAATTCCAGACTTGGAATTATGCGTGCAAAAGAAATCTACTCTTTGCTCTTGGCTTTTGCTTGCTTCTGTTTGAATTTCTCTACACGACCAGCTGAGTCGAGAACTTTCTCGAGTCCGGTGTAAAAAGGATGAGAACTCGATGAAATTTCCACCATGAATACTGGGTACTCTTTGCCGTCTTTAGCTTTGGCTGTTTCTGAAGTAGCTACAGTCGAAGATATTATAAATTCTGCCCCGTTTGAGCTATCTTTAAATAAGACGGGTCTGTATGTATTTGGATGTATTTCCTTCTTCATAAGAAGCCTACTTTAACAGGGTTTTATAGATCCTGCAATGGGTCTATCATAGTGGTCTGAATGGTGGATGCGTGAGATAAAACCGAGTTACCATAGCCCAAACCAACATTTGGGGCACCCCCAACACCGTAGCAATTTTTACCAGAATAATATCTGCAAGCAGCCGTCCTCTCGGCAGTTGGAGTACCTGCGCCTGCACCAAGGTCTGCGAGGTAAATAGAGGATGCAAAGAAGGCGTCTCTAGCATTCCATGGATCAGGGATCTTTGTGCCTGTGGCACTTTTTATTTTGTCCACAAAAAGTTTCCAAGTTGAGGGAATAAACTGCGCTGGACCCATCGCCCCTCCATATCCATAAGAAAGGGGGCAAGAAACCTTGGTTGATAATGGGTCCCTGCCCAAATCATCAACTATGTCCTGGAGAATAGGTAGGTCTCTGGTTGGATGAATGCCGTTTGAAAATACCCTACCTGAAACCGTACTCTTTGTCTCTCCTGTGGCCAAGTTAGTGATAACACAGGTACCAACGTTTTTACCAAAGGTACCACTCTCATCCTTACCTGATTCCTGAGTAAAGATACCCAAGAGAAAGGCGGGTCTGACACCCGTTATCTTGCTCGCTTCCTCTGCGTACTGAAGTGCGGTACCGAACTGAATAGCTGTATCCACATCACGAAGTGGGAAAAGTGCGGCTTTGATTTTGGCTGCTTTCGCCTTCCTGTCTGCGAGAACCTGACCATAAGTGACCTCCTTGCTCTGGCTTTGAGCTAGTAATGTCTTTTTTTCTGCTTGGCTAATCTCTACCTGTTTCTTATTTGCCTCAATCACCGCTCGCGCGTCTGCTTCCGCTTCACGTTGTTTGGCCAAAGCCTCTTTCTCTGCTTGAGTCTGAGTTTTATTTCCTCGTAGTTCTTCAAATACTACAGCGAGAGATCGTTGAGTAGCCGCATAGGTGTCTACATCGATAAAAAATTCAGATAAGTTTTTGTTCGAGAGCATCGCCTCTGCTATCGAATATGAATCGATCTGACTAGTTTTCCTCAATAGTTCGCCGAGGGACCCACGTCCATCTTCTATCTTTTTATCAAGTTGGTTAATCTTTATCTCTTTCTCATTAATATTTTTACCCAAAGAAGCGATGGCCACATTCTTGGCTTTGATATTGGTCTGAGCGAGGTTTATCTTGGCAGTAAGGGCGGCCACGTCTCTAGAAAACGAGGCGCTCTCCTCTTTTGTACTATTCAAAATACCAGTCCACTGTGCTATCTCTCTCTCACAAGCCTCCAAATCTGCTTGAAGCTGTTGTTTGGTTTTACCTACGGTGTTTGTAGTACAAGCATCTTGCTGTGCAATGATAAAACCATGAGGAAGAGCGAAAATGGATACCAGGAACAGACTGAGAAGTGAGAAACGGACACTTATGAAAAATCCAAATGTGCGTCTAATATTCATAAGAACAAAATAACCAAGAGGTCTTAGGCAGCGGCCACCTCCCCACCTTCGGCAGGAACCTCGTCCTTGCCTTTCTTCTCAACCTCTATGGCATCTAGATCAAGTGGTTTGACCTCCTCTTCTTTCTCTTCTCTTGGGGCTGATACTAGAGCAACCACCTCTTCGCTGTTTTCAAGAAGGGTGACACCGGCTGGTATCTTTATGTCTTTGGCCAAAATTTGGCTCTGGAAGTCTACAAGCAAAGATATGTCTGCAACTAGGTTGTGAGGCAGGTCCTTTGGCATAGCCTCAATCTTTAGATTATGCAGAACCTTAACCAAGGTTCCACCAAGATCCTTGACCGCCAAAGACACACCCTCAAATTCGACAGGCACATCAACTTCAACCTTATGACCCTTCTCGAATACATAGAAGTCTGCATGTCTAGGATTATCTGTGACAGGATCAAAATCCACATCGTGGATAAGGCTCTCTATTGGACCGTTTGCGGTCTCTAAACTCACCACGCTCGATTCACCTACTTCCTTCCATACCTTGAGGAAATCAACCATTTTTATAGAAATAGGGGTAGATGGCTCTTTTTTGCCATAAAATACTGCAGGGATCATGCCTGCTTTTCTTAAATCACCAAGATTGGCGTTTCTATCCCTGAGTTCTGCCTTCAATTTAGTCATTTCTCTATTCTACCCAGAAATTTCAATAAATCAACCCCAATAAACTAGCCTTATTCTAGTGCTAGGTGGCTTTCTAGGTATTCCATCGAACCGTTTACCTTTTTACCTGGATTAAAGATGTTTTGAGGATCAAATATGGTTTTGGTCTCTTGAAATAGATCTAGGATTTCCTTGGAATACATTTTGTTTAAGTATGGTGTACGAACAATCCCGTCGTTGTGTTCCCCCGTGATCGAACCACCATATTCAGCTACCAAGTTGTAGATCTTCTCACCGACCTCCCTGATCACTCTTACATTATCTCTATTCCTCATATCCATCAGTGGAATGATGTGGAAATTACCGTTACCCGCGTGTCCTGCGATGGTGTAGACAAGTTTGTAACTATCTAATATTTTTCTCATCTTTGGTAAGAACTCTGGCATATGCTTTGGTTCGACAACAACGTCATCTATAAACGGGGCTGTTCGGCTCCCGTGTACGTGCTTGCGCAAAAGACTGAAACTCTCTCGTCTTATGGTCCAGTATTTATTTGACTCTTCTTCGGATTTTGTTTGGCGAGTAACAAACCCAAAATGCTTTATTTTATTCTCTAGGTTTTGCATCTTTTGATTTATCTCTTGTTCTGACTTCCCTGCATATTCAACAAGTACAATAAGTTTTGGTATGCCCCCCCGAAGCATCATAAATGCTTCGGGGATAAAAGAGAGGAGGAGTTTAAAAAAGTTCTTGGCCTTCATGGTGCGGAGCATCTCAGGAAAAAATCTAAACGCGAGCTTCATGGTGGCGTCATCATAGGTCTCTACGGACTCTGGTGTGGTAGGCAAGACCTCATTCACCAAATCTGCAAGATGTGTGAGGTCTCGCATGAAAATAACAAAAAGTTTGCTCTTTGATTCTACGGGTACAAGTTTTATTTTGGCTTCAGTCACTAAACCTAAGGTTCCCTGAGAGCCTACGATGAGTTTATTTAAATCAAAGAATCCTTCATTTCGTTCAGGATCTACGACATTCCACAAAAAATATCCGGCTGAATTCTTGGAAACTTTTGGTTTGGCTTCGTTTATTTTTTGTTTATTGCTCTCTATTAGTTCAAAAAGTTTTTTATAAGTATTGCCCTCAAAGTCCCCTTGATTCATTTTGGTCTCTAATTCCTCGCGAGAAAGTGGTTTGATTTCGTATTCTCTACCGTCTGAAAAAATCACTTTGGATTCGAGAACAAAGTTTTCCATCTTGCCATACCGTAAAGTTTTCTCTCCGGCACAATTATTGCCTATCATCCCTCCTATGGCATTGAGGTTCTTCGAAGCTGTGTAACAAGGCAAAATCAGACCTTTTTCGAGTGTTTTGGGCTCAAAATCTCTATAGTAGACACCCGGCTCTACTATTGTCCCATCTCTATTGATCTCACCAATATGGTTCATATGACGCATCAGATCAACAATGATCGATTCACCAAGTGGGCCACCAGACATACAAGATCCAGCTGCACGGATAGTAATAGAAAGTCTGCTGTCGACGCCCTTCTGGTCTGAAACAAACTTGACCAAGTTTTCTATATCGCTTGCATCCTTAGGAAAAACCACGAGCTTCGGCTTAACCACGAACAGACTGGCGTCGTGACTATAAGTCTCCAGGATATCTTCGCTATCCTCTACCTCACCTTTGAAAAATTTTTTAATTTCTTCTTTAAGCATCCATTTTGTTGAAAACTTTGAGCTTTGCTGTGACCAGCTTCTTCATCTCTTCTACACCATCAGCCATGAATTTATAAGGGGCGAGCTCGTCTGTACTCATCCCTTTTTCTATACCCTTTTTGTATGCCTGACGTAGCTCTGTGTTTATGTGTACGATGCGTATGCCTGCATCTATGGCCTCACCAACCTCTTTGTCTGTATTTCCTGATGCGCCGTGTAGCACAAGAGGGATTTTTACTGCATCAGCGATCTCTTTAATTCTTTTGATGTTGAGTTCTGGCTCGCCAGCTTTGATTAGTCCATGAATATTGCCTACTGACGGGGCAAATAGATCCACACATGTCTCGTCCACGAATTTCTTAGCATCTTCGACGGTTGTTTGGGTTTCTTCTGAGACCCCGTCTGGTATTTCATCTCGAAGCATTGAGCCTGAACCGATAAAGCCAAGCTCTCCTTCGACGAGCATTCCAGGATGATGTTCTCTTGCATAATTCACCACTTCCTTGGTCATAGCTACATTTTCAAAGAATGGCTTTTCTGCTCCATCGATAATTACTTCATCAAACTTATTATCTACAGCTTCTTTTGAGGCATCTACTGAGTAGGTATGATCTGCATTAAGAAAAACCGGTAAACCCTTTTCCTGACTAACACTGACTAAAGCTCTGATTTCTGCTACTCCCAAAAATCCTCTCTCCTTTTCTGATACTCCGATAATCACCGGTACTCCTAGTTCAGTTGCAGAATCGACAACAGCCCTAAACCCCTCAGAATCTGAGACATTGAAATGTCCTATCGCCACTCCCTTTTCTTCAGCCCAATTAATCCAGTCTTTTAAAGTTTTCATCTGTTTATTTTAACACGGGAGCAAGGGTCATGATAGAATAAAAAGATGAAAGAATACGACTTTATAGCTATTGGGGACATAGTGACTGATGCTTTTATCAATCTAGATGAAAAATTTGAAAAAGTAGAAGGCGTTACCGGCCATCCTGGTTACAACCTATGTATACCTTTTGGCGATAAGATCCCCTACGAGTCTGTAGAGATCGTCCGGGCCGTTGGCAACAGCGCAAATGCCGCGGTCTCTGCCGCACGGCTGGGCCTCAAATCCGCCCTTTCTTCAAACATCGGGGATGACACAAACGGCAAAGAATGCCTTGAGACCTTAGAAAAAGAGCATGTGGCTACAGAGTTTGTGAAGGTGAATCAAGGCAAGATCACTAATTACCACTACGTGCTCTGGTATGGGGACGATAGGACTATATTAGTCAAACACCAAAATTATGATCACTTACTTCCAAATTTTGGTTCCCCAAAGTGGCTCTACCTATCATCTCTCGGCGAACACACTCTTGAATACCACAAAGAAATTGCAGAATACCTAAAACAACATCCCGAAGTCTCTCTCGCTTTTCAGCCAGGTACGTACCAGATGATGTTTGGGAAGGAAGCACTCAAAGACATATACAATCAAACAAAGATACTTTTTTGTAATATTGAAGAGGCTGGAAGGATCTTGGGTATCACCACACTTGGTACTGAAGAATTGTTGAAAAGAATGTTTGAACTTGGACCAAAGATAATAGTACTAACAGATGGAGCTAAGGGCGCCTATGCTTATGACGGCAAGGAAATGTGGTTTGTCCCCCCTTATCCTGACATAGCACCACCCGTTGAGCGCACTGGTGCCGGAGATGCATTCGCCTCTACTACTGTTTCTGCCCTAGCTATGGGCAAAGATCTACCAACGGCACTTTCTTGGGGTGCTATAAACTCTATGTCCGTTGTCCAAGAAGTCGGTGCACAGAAAGGATTGTTGGGTAAGGAAAAGATTGAAAATTATCTAGCATCCGCCCCCGCTGAATTCAAAGCGAGAAAATTGAACTAAGTAATTTATTGTTTGATCAACTCCCTTACTGCTTTTGTGATATCTTTCTCTCCCATTCCATAATGTTCGATTAGCTCGTCCGGTGTTCCCGATTGCCCAAAAACATCATCGACACCTATGAACCGCATTGGCACAGGATTATTTTTAGCCAGACATTCGGCAACCGCACTGCCCATACCTCCACGGATTTGATGCTCCTCTACGGTTACTATATTCCCAGTCTTCTGGGCTAAAGCGATTATCGCCTTTTCATCTAGCGGTTTAATAGTAGAAAGATTCATCACCTCAACTTCTAGGCCCTCTTTTTCTAATGATTTGGCTGACATCAAGGCTCTGTGGAGAAGCGCTCCAGTGGCTATGATACCCACTTTAGGTTTTTTTGACTGCCAAAATATCTGTGCCTTACCTATTTCAAATGGAGTATCAACTGTGGTCATGACCGGAGTCTTCTCGCGTGCCAGGCGCAAATAAACCGGAGTACCGGTTTTGGCAGCGGCTATGGTGGCTTTCTTGGCTTCTATCGCATCACATGGAGAGATAACTACCATTCGAGGAATAACACGAGTAATAGCCAAGTCTTCGACCGCCTGGTGAGTCCCCCCATCCGGACCAACAGAAATACCAGCGTGTGACCCGACTATTTTTACTGGTCTATCGTTGTAACAAATAGTTGTTCTTATTTGTTCCCAATTTCTTCCTGGAGAAAACATCGCGTAGCTCGTTATAAATGGTATTTTACCCATAGCCGCCATACCCGAAGCTACAGAAGCAAGGTTTTGTTCAGCCACACCTATCTCCACAAATCTATTAGGAAACTTTTCCTTAAAAAGATGCATCTGGGTAGATTCGGTCAAATCCGCGCATAGACCAACAACCTGAGGATCGTTCTCACCAGCAACTACCAAACCCTCTCCAAAACCCTTACGAATTGGGGACTGTTCAACGTCCTTATCGAACATCTTTGTATTCAGTTTTAGATCGGGATTAATCATTGTGGTGTCCGGTTATCTTTCCACCTAACGAGCGAAGCTCGCGGATAGCCATCTCTGCTTCTTCTTTATTTGGTGGTTTACCGTGCCAGCGATAATCTCTTTCAAAATCCTTCACTCCCTTGCCTGGTATGGTATGAGCAATGATCATGGTTGGTTTCTCATAAACCGTCTTGGCCATATTAAAAGCATCTACGATCTCTTCTATATTGTGTCCATCAATCTCTATCACATGCCAGTTCCATGCTCTCCATTTATCTGCGAGTGGTTCAAGGGGCATGATATCTTCGGTATACCCATCTATCTGGATATTATTCCTGTCGATAATCCCAACTAGATTATTTAATTTATTTTTGCCTGCAAGCATCGCCCCTTCCCATATATTGCCAGATTCAAGTTCCCCATCCGACAGAAGACAATAAATTCTCTTGCCGCCGGTTGTACCGACATCTATTTTTTCTGCAAGAGCCATACCAACTGCTTGTGAAAGTCCTGAAGCAAGGGGACCGGAGCTGGTTTCAAGCATCGGCAACCATTCTCTATGGGGATGACCTTGTAGTCGTGAACCAAATTTGCGCAGAGTCTTCAATTCTTCTATGGGGAAATATCCTGCGTGTGCCATTGTGGCATAAAGCACTGGACAGATATGACCATTCGAAAGAACCACTCTATCCCTCTCAGGCCAGGTTGGTTCACTTGGTTTATGATTTAGGATATAAAAATACAAAACAGTAAAGATATCTGTCATACCCAATGGACCAGCCGTGTGACCCGAACCAGCCACAAGGAGCATATCTATAATAGAAAGTCTGATGTCATTGGCCTTCTCCTCAAGTTCTTGTCGACGTTCGTCAGAAATATTACTCATCTAAAAATTATACCACCTATCAATTTACAACTTCTATAAAATCTTCTATCGCCTCTTCTGGATCGCTGGCACCAAAGATGGCGGAGCCTATAACTAGCCGATCAACCCCCCTTTCTATAAGTTGTTTGACGTTATCCATATTAACCCCTCCATCAACAGAGATGATTGTGTCCTTAAATTTGGCCTTAAGGGAGCTTACTCTATCTAGGACCCTCTCATCAAATTTACTTCCCTGTTTTCCAATCTCACTTATGCTCATCAGTTGTATAAAATCTGCTTCCAAAACATGAGGCCATAACCTTTCTAGGTCAGTATCTAAACAAACAGCGATACCTACCTCAACCCCAAGATGAGATGAGCTCAAAGAAAACCTGTTCCTTAGATCATTTAGTAAGCGACTCAACTCCTCTGGATTATCAAACACCTCTAGGTGCAGGATGATCCTTTCTGCCCCTGCTTTTATCCAATCATCTAAAAGATCTCCTGCTCCTCTGACCATAAAATGTACTTCAAAACTCACGTCTTCCCAATAAGGGAATCCCTCTGTCTCTTCTACTATCCTCAAGAATGATCGGATATCGTCGTTGTATGGCCAACTTGATCCAGGAGTAAATGATCCATCTGTCACATCTATATGGACCATGGGTAGGCGCCCGGCGACGAGGCCCAGCTTCTCCTCAAGGTCCAGAAAATCTTTTGGTATAACTGCTGGGATAATCTCACTCATGTATTCTGAATTCGATCTATTTTATCTATACGTGGTTGGTGTCTACTTCCTTCGGTGAACGGTGTCTCGAGCCATTCTTTGACAGCCTCTTTCATCTCATCTGCAGTTATAAAACGAGCTCCTATAGACAAGACATTCCCATTATTATGGTCACGAGAAAGTTTAATGATAGAATCTTTTTCCTCAACAAGGGAAGTAGCCTTACCATAATAAACAGTGGCTCTAACATGTTTGAATCTATTCGCACACATCGCTTCACCCTGACCAGATCCGCCGAGAACAATCCCCTTTACTTCGTTTGGATGCATAGAAACTTCACGCGCGACAGGAATGATGAAGTCAGGGAAATCATCTGATTCGTTATATTCAAGTGCACCCTTATCTTCTACTTCATGGCCCATACCCTTTAAGTAGTCAATGAGCACATTCTTTAGTTCGAAACCTGCATGATCAGCACCAACAAATATTTTCATATTAATTAAAATTTGCTAATGTGAAAAACACATTGGTTCCTATTAATGCCAATATAGACAGAGTTACGTATGCTATGTTCTGAACCTTTTCTGATTTGTGTTTAAATATCATTGAAAAAAAGAGGGCTAGACAAAAACTTACCACAGCGCCCCCAAACAACGATCCACCAGAGAAACTTTCCTCGGTCCATGACACAGCAATAGACAGAGCGAGTACAGGTAGCCCAATTATAATACCCGCTTTTTTTAGGTAATACATCGCAGAGATTCTGTCCCTGAACTTGCCGTACAAAAATCCCCATAGTGCACCATCTAGAAAAATAAGAATTGCAGATACGGCCATAGAGCCAGTCGAGTACGGCATGTTCAGAAGCGGCTTTAGAATTACTTCAAAAGGAAAAGTGGCCAGATAAGAAAGTGGTACAGACAACAACAGACCAATCAACCCGTATGCCACATACTTGAGGCCAAAATACATGACCAAAAACAATATAGCTCCCCGCAACCAGTATCTTTTATTCGTTTCCATTTTATTTTACTTAATATTTTGCCCGGACTTTACTACATGATCAACCAATGTGTTTGTATACCCCATCTCATTGTCATACCAAGCAAGAACCTTGACCAGGTTTCCTCCAACAACACGAGTGAATGATAAATCTGCTATAGAAGCATGTGCTGCTCCTTTTATATCCGAAGAAACTATGGGTTCAGAAGTAACCTCGAAAATCTTCTTCCACCTATCTGTCTGAGAAGCATCGGTCATGATCTTATTCACCTCTTCAACCGTAGTGTCTCGCTTCGATATAAATGTGATATCTGCGATAGATCCAACTATTGTAGGAACACGTATGGAAATACCATCAAATTTGCCATCAAGCTGAGTGAGTGCCTTGCCTACGGCTATGGCAGCACCGGTAGACGAGGGCACTATATTTTGTGCGGCCGCCCTGCCCTCTCTATAATCCTTTTTGTTTGGACCATCTACTATGGACTGACTGGCAGTATATGAATGCACAGTATTAAGAATCGCTTTTTCTACACCAAGAGCCTCATCAAGAATAGCGAGCACCGGACTCGCTGCGTTTGTGGTACAAGAAGCATTTGAGGTGATTTTACAGGCAGCAAACTTCTCTTCGTTTATACCAATAAGCACAGTGGCCCCTTCGATTCCCTCTACTGGCTCATCCTTCATAGGAGCCGTCACCACCACTCGCTTGGCCCCAGCATCAAGATGTGCTTTAGCTAGATCGTATTTGATAAAGAAACCAGTGGATTCTACAACCACATCTATCTGAAGATCTTTCCAGGGTAATTTGGTTGGGTCTTTTTCTGAAACAAACCTGACTTCTTTGCCATCTATAACCAATCCTGATTTATCTTGTTTTACTTCTATTTTTAGACCACTCTGACCGTATGTCGAATCAAATCTAAGGAGATAGGCGATATTGTCTATATCTCCTAGATCATTAATAGCTACAATTTCTAATTCTGGTCTCTTCTGAGCAAGTTTATAAAACGCTCGACCGATTCGGCCAGCACCGTTTACTGCCACTCGTATTGTTTTCATAGAACTTATTATAACCTATTTTACTGCTGCCACCTCCTCTATCTCACAGACACCGCCGGCGCATGCGAGCTCTTTTTTGACTTCTGTCTCATCAGTCAATTCGTAAGTCATTATCTTAGAGAAATCCAGATCCTTAAACCTAGACATGAGCTCGTTGTACCTCTTTTCGTCTATTTCTTCGTACGGAGCAAGTTGATATACATGATTGTCTCTGGGTAGGAAAGATAATCCTCCGATGATGTCCCAGTTACCGTACAACCAATGAGCAACTTCTATCCATTCGTCTTCTCCAATAGAGACTGTTACGGAAGGGTTGTGTTCGGTGAAATTAACCTTGACCTGCTTCCAATACTCCAACTGTTCAATAGCACTTTGATCCTTTTTGAATATAGATCCACCGGGTGCTTTTACTGGGAAGTCGATAACAAAGGTAGTGGCACTTTCCATAGATTGTCCAACCTCTGGTGCATATGGCACTCCCTGATCCCTGAGCATCTTGAACAATGCATCCGTAGCAGAAATTCGAACACGTCTAATATAAAACGGAGCGTGTCTTGGATGCATACCAGAAGAACAATCAACTGTCTGAGACAGATTACCAGACGGCTTTGTACAAGTTATACAAGTAGATTCACCGACACCAAACCTCTTGGCAAACATTTTATTTATTCGAATACTTTCTTTGAGAAGTTTTTGCTGCATTTTTGGATCCCTAACCTTTGGGCAATCCCACTGACCGGTAATAGAAACACCCAGCAATCTTTCTGCTTCACAATTTTCCTTCCATTCTTTGGACAAATATGGGAAGTAGGTCAAAGTAGACTGGTATGTACCGATGATCGTGGCAACCCTTACTTTTCTTAGGAGTGATTCCTCTGTATCCTCTGCGCGAGCAACGACTTCTGATAAGTTACAAAACTGTTTGGACTGAAGGATAATTTCTCCACAAGGATTCGTGCCAAGCTGAGGCATGCCTCCATATTTCTTCTCAAAATAGGCAACTCGTCGTTCTGGTAGTGTCTTTGGCAAACTTCCAGCATTAAATATACCCCTCTCACCAGATCCAGACTTCATGAGAGCTATCCATTCTTCTAGAAAATCAGTTGAGGTTGGCTTCTCATCATAAACTGCGGAATTGTTAGCGAGCATCCTCTGTGGGTCTGTATTCCAAAACTGACCCTTTTTAGCATCTCTAATTTCATTGTCGTTTAAGTCTGACAAAGAGATCATGGCACTTCTACGAACACCACCTGACACCACTATCTCACCGACCTTGCATAAAATGTCGTGGGCATCTATGTTGTTCAGACGCCTCCCCTGTCTTGAAAGTATTTTATTTCTACTGAAAGCGAGTAGTTGTCTGAGTGGTTCTGGTCCGGATGACTTACCGCCCATGGTTGCGAGCCTTGCTCCAGCTGGTCGCAGTTTAGAGAAATCAAAAGTTACATCTGAACCATCTGCCCAGGTTTTTAGACCAAAAGCAAAAGCGTCACACCACCCTTCCTTAGAGTCTAGAATTGTATAAACCGGAAGTGTCTTACCTGTTTGTTTTTTGATCTGAGGTAATTGCTGAATATTTTCACTTTGAACTGACCAACCAGATCCAGTACCGCACATAGAGATATACATCACTTCAGCAAAATCTTGCCATTTGGATGGAGCGATGAACGAACAGTTGTAAGCACAAACATTTGTTGCTCTGGCAGCTTTGCCTGCGAATTGCAATAGACGCATAGAAGGCATCGCTTCGTGCATCAAGATACCCTGTCTAACTTCTTCATACTCAGAATCCTTTAATTTTTTACCTAAATTTTCTTTCATGAAGTCCATATATCGACCAACCGTCTCTATCCACGTCTCTCTTCTGCCTTCTTCGGCTATCCATCTAGAATAAGTTCGGTAGTAAACAAATTCCCCAAGAGGATTTCTGAAAGATTTTTTACTTTCTTCGGCAAGTTTTTTAACTTTTTCTGGAACTTCAACGCCTTTATATCTCAGCGCCGATCTTTTCTCTCTATATAGGATATAGGCTTTGGCTGTAGAAACATATTCAGAGAGCATAAGCTGTTTTTCTACAGAATTTTGGATACCTTCTACTGTTGGCACGAAATTTGGGTGTTTTTTGGAAATACGGACCAGGTCAGCGTAAACAGAATTGGCAACCATCTCTGCTTCCTCCAAAGATCCCTCGCCCGTAGCAATCATGGCTTTGTTTATAGCAGAAACGACTCTCTCTACATCAAATGGGACAACCTTGCCATTGCGCTTTTGGACATCTTTGATTAGAAGTTTCTTCTGTTCTTTCTTTTTGAGTGCCTTGGCCATGGGATAGATTGTTTACGCCTTATAATAAAAAACTGCTATAGGTTCTATTGTACGAAAAATGCCAACATAAAAGTTGGGGATAACGATTTATTTTTAGAAGCGAAATAGAAATCGACCCATGTAAAGACTCGCTCCAAACCACGCACTAAACAAACGTCAGAAATCGATATTTTTTACAAAAATCAAGGATTCAAATAGAAATTATCACCGATTTTTAGACTGTGTTTATCTACAAAACCAGAAGATACTTCTAGGACCAAATTGGCAGGTAATTTGGGGTAAAAAACTTGAGGAAAAGACCCGGGAGTGACATTTTTCTCTATACTAATCACCTTATCTTTATCAATCCAGATTATATCCAGGGCAAACGGCACATCTTTCATCCAAAAACCATATAGATCTGATTTTTCGAAAATAAAAAGCATGCCGTACCCATCAGCGAGTGACCCTCGGCCACCCAAACCAAGCATCCGCGCATCACTTGTACTGGCTATTTCGACCTTAACATCCGCCTTACCAATAGATACGGTCATATATTCATTTTTTTCTTGCATACATGACGCTTTTGAACAGCCATCAAAGACAAAACTGAGACTCAATATCAAAATCAACACAGACACACAGGCAATAGGTATTTTGTATGACAAACTCATACATATATTATACAAACAAAAACCCCGCAATGCGGGGTTTTTGTTATTTATCCGATTTTACTCGAATAAACTGCTTACATAGGACGTCGGTTGTCGCGAGGGGCGCGAGGTTCAAGAGGACGAGCGATGTTAACGGTGAGTTTTCGACCTTCGAAATCCTGACCATTCCACATGTTGATAGCTGCGTCTGCTCCTGCATCATCTGCCATCTCTACGAATCCGAAACCTTTGCTTCTACCAGTCATACGATCGATGATTATAGACGAAGAAACAACGGTTCCTGCCTTTGCGAATGCATCGCTAAGGGCGCTTTCAGTAGTAGTATAAGGAATACCACCTACATAGAGCTTTGTTGACATATACTTTTGTGCCGGCCTTTAAGCTAAGTATGTAAGCGCCGGACCGATCTCATCCCCAACGTCACTCGGAACAAACCGAAAAACATCTAACGAGAAACTTACATACCCCACATGATAGCGTACTTTGATCTAAAAGTCAAACAGCCTACTTATTGTGGCAGCCGCAGCCACAAGTTCCACCCTCATCCCCGTGTCCACAATCTACACAGGTATTATTGTTGGGCTTACAAACAAAACAGCCACAACCCTTTCGGATAGCCCAATTACCAGCTCCAACAGATTTGATAGCTACCAAAGAAGCGAGTAGAAGCCAATCTAGTTCCATTTTAGACCAGCCACTTCCGAGTTTTACGTGGAAAATCGCCACCAACATCACTACAGCTAGTATTGGTGCAAAAATACAAGTCCAGATACCTAAAATAAGAGCGGCGCCACCGACAACCTCCACAGTAGCTACGAGATTCGCAAGCCACGACCATAGGCCGATTGAAGAAAACCAAGCTTGAGTACCAGCCAAGTCTTGAAACTTGGAGACACCATGATAAACAAAGATCACACCGGTAATTACCCTAAGAACAAACATCCCCATATTTGGATTGGCACATTTTGTGGCACAACCACACATGCTTTTCATAAGCTATATATTAATTTCTAATACAAGCATTTTAACACAAAAATTATAAAGCCTTATCCTGATCTGATTCCCCTTCTTTTTCCTTGAAATCAAGACAAACAGAGTTAATACAATACCTCTTGCCAGTAGTCTTTGGACCATCTTCAAATACATGTCCGAGGTGAGCGTGACATTTGGCACATCGTACTTCGGTCCTTTCCATACCATGAGAAGTGTCTGAGTTGAGTAAAATATTCTTTGTATTTACTGGATTATCAAAAGACGGCCAGCCTGTACCAGAATCAAATTTGGCATCAGAGCTAAATAACTCATTCCCACATATTTTGCACATATAATTTCCTTTGTCTTTGCTGTATATATGTTTACCAGAAAAAGGGGTCTCTGTATCCCCCTCCACCAAAACTTTGTATTCTTCTATAGAAAGCCTCCTACGAAGTCCGTCTTTATCTTCTATATCTAGGTCAGTCATATATTATTCGGTTTTATTTTCTTCTATCTTATTTTCACTCTGTTCTTCTTTTTTCATAAGATTGAAAGCCATTCTTATATACCTCAGTACGTGGTGGCCGACCAGATAGTGAATGACCATCCCTAAAATAATAATCAGTAACAATATAAGGAAAATCAAAGCCAAGTGCTCCTGAATAAATTTCCACACCAAACCCGGAGGTCTCACGTCTATTTCAGAATCTCTTACATTACCAGCCTGATCTACAGCACGAACAATCACTCTTAGATTAGTGTTTTCAAGTAATGGAACTTGATATGGACTTTCGGACACTACAAACACAGGGGAAACGGTGGTTGATTCACTTTTGTCTATAACCCCAACTTCATAATGATCTAATCCTGAGAGACTGTCGGTTGTAAAGAAAGTGATCAAAGCCCTCTCCACCAAAGATACTGCGCCGAGGAGATAGTTAATCTGTGGCTCAAAATCAACCGGCGGAGTTGTGTCTACACGTGCTACAAAATGACCTGTATTACCCCACGCCCCATTTTTATTTGCTTTTATATGAAAGTACCACAAACCATCTTCTAGGTTTTCAAAAGATTTGGTCGTCTCATTAGTATTTATAGTGTTCTCTGGGATAGTTAGAGGTTTGTTGTCCAGGGCAAAACTAAAACCACTTACTCCTGGATCCCTATCCCAAGAAAAACTCGGACTGTTATTGTTATACCAATTACTCTGGAACTGATGCGTCTCTGAATAAACCAAAACTCCCTCTGGGGCCTTGGTCAAAATGCTGTACTCTGCCCTACCAAAATCTGTCTTGGCCTCTGTCCCACTTCCGTCATTCAAGAGAATTTTGGATGATTCAGAAAATGAAATCCTGGCCTGGCCAGTGTTTTTGGCCTTAAAGGTGATGGTTCCTATCAATCCAGAGCCAGTTGTCACTCCGTTAGGGATGATGCCTATATAGCTCGCACTGCCCGCGGTGTTGTCATACTTTGGTGGCTCAACCCACACTCCGATTATTGAGGATCCGATCAAAGGTTTTACTATAGATAAACGATTGCTGTCGAAATTTATCTTGATCTCTATTCCATTTACACTCGAACCCTTGGTGTTCAGGAGTATAGGGACGTCAAAGAGTGACCCCTCTACAAAGCTACCTGTTCTGGGAGAAAATGATACTTCTGCTTTAGATATCAACTTAGAAACATCGATATTTATACTCTGCGCCGAACCAACATCTGGAAAACCAAAAGAAAAGGTAAAAACAACCAAAGCCAACAAACATGATTTATATAAAGATATCTTCATGATTCTTCTACGTCCCTTATCTCTTTGATGATCAGACTCTCCGCATCTTTTAAATCTTTCTTTATATCTCTTAAATATTGTGCCTCCGCTCTACTCATCTTTGAGTTACCATCTCCTATCTCTTCATTCAAAACCTTAAATGAACGCAGAACCACGTCTTCAGCCTCTTTGGCTTCACTACGAACGAATGTTCGTAACTTTTTATTTTTTTTCAGATATTCAAACAATCGGATGATCAGGTAGATCAACAAGAGAATTAGTAGAATGATCAAAGAGAGAATTCCCCAACCAATATCAGAAAAAACATTTCCAATCCTTACTATTATCTCATTCGAGGAGGGACTGTTGGTCAGATCTCTCTCTATCACCACAGCAGATACTTTGTATTCACCCCTCCTTAGAGTTTGAGGCACCAGAAGTATAAACTCACCGTTTTCATCAGTATCTCCGGTGATAAATATCTTTACACCCTCAACAGAAACAAATGTTAAGAGAACCTTAGATTTTGGATAATTAGATATTCCTGATATCGCTTTTTCTCCGTATTTGGTAGTGAGCACTATCTCTGGTGACTCCAGCGTCGGTTTTGGTTGTTGCTTTTCTTCTTCGACGACTGGTTTGGGAGCTGGTTTTGATACTGCCCGAGCCTGCTCTACAGAAAATGTGGCTCCGGTCATGCTGTCAGTGACATCTGTGCCCTGTCCATCATTAGCTAAAACCTGCCCTGACTTAAAAGAAATAGACCCAGAACCAGTCTTCACCGCCCTCAGTGTCGCTGTGACGACAGTACCAGAACCTCCAGGGAAGCCACCGAGAGTAACCCCTTCAAACTGAAGAGTGCCAGCTCCTTGAGAAAAATTTGGCTCTGCGACCCAAAAATTCAATATCGAACCAGCTTTGGATATAGATTCAACCGAAAAAAGGCCCGTGGGGAATGAAGCCACACCAGATACTGCATTTATAGGTGATCCACTAGACACCACTATACGTACAGTTACCCTGTCTCCGACTTCGAAAGTACCACTGGTTGGACTAATAGAAAGTGTCGCTGCATCTATATAGATAACTGGGACTACAAAAAGTAGTAAGAATAAAATTATTGTACGGACCTTAGCCATGATCTTTTTATCCAACCAAAAGCGACGATTACTATAAGTATTATACCGAATAAGAAGTAATGCTCATACCACCTTTTATAATTATCGGGTACAACCACAGCCACCCTGGTATTACCCCTTAGGTCCACGGCTCTGACAAATATCTTCTTGTTTAAGGATTGATTAGACAGAAGATGGGGACTCTCAGCAGTAAGATATCTACCCAGATATCCTTCTTTTACCTCATACTTGTCTATGCCGGATATTTTGTCTTGAGTACTGAACACAATAAAATATTTATTATCAAAGATATCTACATTCTGGCCAATCATAGGTTCGAAATCTTCTGGTGGAAAAGAATCTTCTAATTTTGAAAAAGTAACAGAGCTCTGCTCATCAGAGACGTCTAATACAAATGGATAGACTTCTGTAGATGTTCGGCTACCAGAACCGTCATTTTTGAGAAATACACCGTCCAACACAGAGATGGAGGCTTGGCCGCTGTTTAGTACTTTAAATACCAATGAAAACAGTTTTTTATTTCTACCCACAAAACCCCCCGGAGTAATCCCTGAAAATTCTACACCACCAAGAGAGGATTTTACTGGCTTCTTTATCCAAAAATTTATAACCGACCCTCCGTCCCTTATACCCTCAAGCTCTAAGATATTCCCTGGGAAAATTATTTTCCCTTCTACTGCATTAATAGACTCGTTCTTTGTATCAACAAAAACATCCAACAAGAAAGTCCCACCTTGATCGAAAACTTTTTCTGATGTGTCAAAGTAGACACTTGCTGCTGATAAAATCCCAGGATAAAAACCTAAAGTAAAAAAGAAGATTATAAATATTCTATATGAGAAAATTGTTTTCATATTAGCCTGTCCAGTGATAAGCCATGATACTGAAGTCTACTAGATCTATCTTATTGTCGCCATTTAACTTGCTTGCTTCGATAATTTTAAAAGTGTCGCTGAGTGTGCGTCTATACCAAAAAGCAGCGATAGAAAAATCAACCAGGTTAATCCTGCAATCCGCATTCAGATCAGCCTTGACCGGACAATTTTCTGGACCATATGCTACATTTTTTGTGCCCACGATAAACCCTGCGGTGCTACTAAAAGAACTCACTTCACCAGAAACAGAAGCCTTTGACTTGGCCGTATGCTTGCCTAATTCAAGAAGAGCACTATCAAAAGTCAGAAGATAGACACCGTCTCCATCTGACTGTTTTTTTACAAAGTACTCTGGTTCAGAATTTATGTTTATCATAATCTCTGATTCTGGAGAGCTCTGCCCGAATATGTTGATCGTATCTCCTCTTTTCACTTCACTCTTGTCTACTGCGATGGTCGGGGCGATGAAAATACCACTTATCTCTGTTGTCACACCAGAAGTTATAAAAACTGGAAATGTAAATAAACTGGATCTAATTTTGTTTATATCTTCGCTATATAGAGAGAAAGAATAATCAGCCTCATCAAGGCCCATAACACTCGCCTTAAATTTACTGTCGGGACCAGCAATCGTCGAAAGTGCCAGCTGTCCGTCTTTTAAGATACTAACTCTACTCAAGGGATATGCTCGACCTGAAAATGTAACCCCTGTATCAGAACTGCCACCACCCCCTCCCCCCCCGCCGCCTCCACCTCCGCTTGGTGGCGGTGTAGAAGCAACTGGAGTACTTGATACTTGTGTAGAAGTGGCTATGAAGTTACCCAAACCGTCAATCACTCTTATGACGAAGTAATAAGTCGTATTGTTAGTAAGACTGGTCACAGTATTTGAGAGAACATTACCGACGTTAGTGTACGTATACGGGCCTCCAGAAATAGTTGATCTCCCCACGGTATAACCAGAGACGGCCCATCCTAGACCGGCATCTGCACTGGTCCAGGTCAAGGAGACTTGGCCGTCTCCTGGTGTTGTAGATACTGTCGGAGTTGTGACATAAGGAAAATACAAAAATCCGCCGAAGAGGTTTTGGCTAGCCGCAGTCGAAGTGCCTATGGCTATCTGAGACATCACTCCTGACAGTGAAAAGCTCGGAGACGTTGAGTACCCGCCAGGAAACATCACTGGATTCGTGACGGTAAAGCTCGGTGAAGAAAAATCTTGTGCCAGGGCAACAGAGGAAAAAACAAAAACCACAAAAAACAAAAAGAAAATTTTCTTTGAGGTACTAAACATATTAAAAGTATACCAAAGAAAATACCTCTAAATAAGTATTTTTATTCTTGGCTTTGGAGCGCACTCATGTTCAGCGAAGAGATCTCTATGATTTTTTTGATCGAAGGTCTCCACAATATAGCTTTCTTTGAATTTTCATAGATTAGAACTTTATCTCCTATCTCTGAGTTAGCAAAGAATGCTTGGTTTTTTAATTTCTCTGGTTCAGAAACCGTAGCTAAGGACGGTATCTCATCCTTGGGTAATACAACCAACTTACCTACATCAGCGACTATTTTTTTGATCTCTATCTCTGTTGCCTTGGCTGGATTAGCTAGATACCTGACTCGAGAATACAAATACCCTGAAAGAGAGACGAAAATGATGGAGGTCAATAATAATACATTTATTAGTATCCTTGCCTTCCGTGGTAGCTGTTTGAATCTGTCCATGATGTTTTTCATATGACAAATTATAGCTGTTCTGGTTCAGGTTGTGAAGCTTCTTGCGTAGGTTCCGCCTGTTGTGGTTCAAGAGCTGTTTCCGATTGTTGCGAGACTTCTACTACCTCTGTTTCTGGTAGGACTGGAACATCAATGGGTGTTTCTGTTGGGGTCTCTTCAACAGAAAGTTCTGGTTCAGCATCCTCTATTGTAGATTCTTCTACTACTTCTGTAGTTGTAGCTGTGGTTTCTGTAGCTGTTGTGGTAGCGGCATCTTCTGTGGTTACTGTTGTGGGCAGCACTTCTGGGGCAATCTCTGTCGGAGGAACAACCGCCGTCTCTTCATCTATAGAGCTAAACAAGACGGCACCTTTGGTGGACAGTGCGATCCAACTGAAGCTTACATCTTCGGATATTGGTTTGTTGAGAAGGATAGTGAATCCGTGTACTCCCTTTCTGGTGACGATAAACCTGATGTCTTTTTCAAACACCATCTCCTCTACCGTGTTTGTAGAAGAAGAATTCTCGAGGGCGATAGTGGCACTCACTATTGGTGTCTCTATGTACTCCTTCTCAAACACGATGTCTACTGACCTACTGCCTGCTCTGACCACTGCGCTACCAGCCGTATCTTTGGTGAAGTATGGTCGACCGAAGAACGTAGTATCACCGATGATGTTTATATTTATATCCTCACTGCCTATACTATCTACAACCAAACCTCCAGAGAAGACGGCGTGGCCCTCGATGACCAGACCACCCAAGGTTCGCAGGATACCAGACAAGAAAGCGTTGCCTGTATTGTCGAACGAGACTGCCACCGTACTCGTCGCTGTGCTGGTGGACAAATCACTGCCAATTATTGAATTGATCAGGATAGAGTCAGTAACTACTTCTCTTGTGACCAACTTCTCTGTATTCATGATCAGGCCAGAAATGCTGTCTGCCTTTATATTTCTACTAAATATACTTGGAGAGATAATCTCTGTGACCGCGGTCAGCCGATCTGCGAAGACTTCTGACTTGTATGAAGAGATGTTCGATCTCTCTGCCCTTAACCTGTCGAGGAATCCAAGGACTCTGTCTTGGCTCGATCCTCCAGAAGTAGTTTGGCTATCGACACTCAAACCACTCTCATCTACAAGACCGTTTTTGTATGTGACTATCACATCATCTATGGGTTCACCGAGGTAGTCCGCCAGGTTCACAAACACCATGATCTTGCCACACTTTCTACCGGGGATCTGTGTATCACTTGGAGGACAGTCAGTGAGAGTTGCCTCGCTCATGGATTCAAGCGCATGGCCGATGATATGCCCAGCGAGGGTCGCTTTCATCGCATACCCAGAGACACTGGCTGGGGTTATCCTGTCTCCAGATTTGATCATCCCGTTCTCTGTAGAAACCTTGACCGGCACACGACCGACGAGTGCAACAGGGTAAGAATTCTCTGTGTATGCACCAGCCACAAAGCCAGGATCAGTAGAGACAACGCCGAGCGCATCATGTTGATACTGATAAGTAGTCTTCTTTACTCCATGATTATTCTGTGGGTCTATGGACACAACATCCCCAAAGTCCAACTCCTCTTGTGAGGTGTACCTCTCGGCTAGGTCGGCGCCTGAAGTGTTGATTGTACCTCCGACCTGAGTATAGACATCTCCAGATGAGCTAACTCTGAAGAGCGACAAGCCGTCTGCTTGGAGGTTAATCAAATCTTTGTCCTTGGTCACCTTGAATTCCGTGAGGATGGGGGTCTTCGGTGGTCTATATGCGAATATCTTTCCAGATGAACCAACGGAGTCTGGGTTGTAAAAGTTTGAATAAGTGTTGAATATTCTACGGAAACTAAAGTCTATCTGGAGCCATACATCTGTAGCAGATGGGTTTATCAGTCCACCAGATGAAGCGATCTCCCTCGGTGTAGTCGTCCCTAGAGCGGCTTGGGTTGGAGCTGTCCTCACCTGTGCGGTGATGCCCGAACCTGTGTTTGCTTTCCAAACCAAAGTCGAATTCGAATCGAGTTTAGTGCCCACAGGAGAGAGGTTGAACTGTTCTGTCTTATAAGTACCGTTGGCCGCCCAGCCAGCATCAAGTACCTGCACAACAGTACCAGTCGTTGTTGTTGCCGCACCAGTGACCACGACGAACTTACCATCGTCTCTCTGGAAAGCGAGACCTCCGGAGTTCACCGCCGTGAGGAATGTTGGGCCCGTAGAAATCCATCTACCAATACCTGCTAGTCCGTTTGCGGTAAAGGCTCCTGTTTCTTCATCGTAGAAATATGTGGCTGTAGAACCTGCCCCTGGAGAAATCAACCACATGCCATTTGGGGTAGGCACTGCAAATGCCCCGAGTCCAATACCGGTGGGAGCATTAGTTCCTGCCACCAAATTTTTACCAATTGGGTTATAAATAGACGTTACTACACCAACAGCGCAAGTTCCTGCTGTGGTTGCGCCATTCAATATCACCCACTGACCATCTTTTCTTTGAAAGGCAAGGGCTCCTGGTCCATTACCAGTTGCTGGAGCTAGGCCGGTGTTTGCTGAGAAGGTCATAGTGTATGGGTTAAACAAGTTGGTGACAGTTTGTGTGGTGCATTGTATCCCTGTATTACCCGCAATGATCAGGAAAGTGCCGTCTGCATTAGGGATGGCCAGTGCCCCTTCTCCGATTGTCGCTTGAGCAGATGGGCCAACGGTCATGGTGTTTTGGAGTGGGTCGTAGATGGACGTGGTGGTCGCATAATCCCCGTGGATGATAAGAGAACGACCGTTTGGAAGGGGGATGGTCAATGCTCCCTTACCAGAAGGCGAGGTCAGATCAGGACCAAGGGAAAAGGTGTCAGCCACCGGATCAAAGATGTTCGTGGTTCGGACAGTCGAAGTAGATCTGCTCAATGAGTTGCCCATCACTATGAGGAATTTACCATCCGGTCTCTTGATAGTGAGGGATCCGTTACCTATCACTGTTGTAGGGGTTGTGCCCAGTGCTGTGAATGTCTGTAGGGTTGGATCATACAACTGAGCGTTCGGTGTGGCGTTGCCCGCGATCAGGACGAACTTGCCATCTGGCCTCTTCATCACCAGGGTGGTAGAACCTGTGCCCGTTGCGAGTACCGAATGAGAACCAATACCTCCATTATATGTTCCTGGAGCGGCGTTAGCTGCTGTGACGTTCGCGTTCAAAGTCGCACCGAGGCCGTCTCTGATCAAAGATAATCCTATACCCTTCTCAAGATTGTTCGTCATATTCAAAGTAATAGGACCAGACTGGGGAGCTGTAGTAGATGCTGTGGCCATACCAAACGTGAACTGGTCTCTCTTGAGTGCCGTGCCGTTATCTATGGTGAAGTCATAAAGTGCTGGGTCTTTGTCTATCATCGGATAGTTAGGGGTGCCCGACTTTCTAATGCCCCATTCTTGTTGAATAGCTTTTGGTAAATCTTTTTTAAAGAATACTTTCACCTGGACCTGATTATCAGCTGTTGTCGTCGCACCAACTAAACCGCCACTCGTAGGGATATCTCTATATGTTGCAGAAGAACATGGGGCAGGACTTGTAGATGTTCTGATCTGGAAGCTCATAACACCTTCTTGGTTTGTGTTCCAGTTTAGAGTCGAATCAGTGTTCAAATTTGTACTACTAATACACTCTGTCTCATATGAAGCTCCCTGACTTCCACCCCCTGTACCACCCACCACATAATTTATATCGTAGGTCTCTATCACGCTCGATACACCCCCACGGAGAATAGCGTACTTGCCGTCAGGCAACATGAATGAAGTGACGCCCAAGCCAAATGGGCCGGTAAAGCTCGGGGTAGAAGCGGTGATAAAAGTTGGAGGAATAGAACCATCACCCGGATCAACTACGTTTGTTGTCGCCGCAGTGCTCGTACCCATAATCAACAAATATTTTCCGTCTTGTCTCCACAAAGCTTGTGCACCTTCACTGAGAGCGACCGATGGCCCAACCCCTGTCGAAGTGAATGTCCCGTATGGGTTCGCTGTTGTTGCAACAGGGTCATAAATAACCGATGTCCCTGCAGCACCACCCATCACCAAATACTTACCGTCTGGTCTTTTGATGGCTACGGCTCCTCCATTAATCGTGGGTTGGTTAGATAATATAACTCTCGAAGTAGTACCTATGGTGAATCCACCACCAGCAACCGCAGTCACCGTCCCACCATATTCGTTGTACACAACCGCCGCAGTACCACCTCCAACAAACATAAACAAAGAACCATCCGGACGCTGAAGAGCCATGGCACCAGGACCCCAAGAACCCGCACCAGCCGTTGTTGGTCCGACAGTGACTGAGTTTGCTACGGGGTCGTATATAGAAGTTGAAGTTTGTCCTCCACAAGTAATCAGATATCTACCATTGAATCTAAGGGTCGCTGTGGTGCCCGTAGCCATTGTTGCGGCAGCACACAGGTTTGGTCCAGCTGCACTTGCGGTTATACCGTTTGGATCATACAGAGTAGACTTTCCGAAAGACAAACCAGCATGTATAACGAGATACTTACCATCTGGTCTCCTGATAGCTGTGGCACCATTACCTATACCTCCTGTGGAAACTGGGTTTGTGGCAGCTGCTGAGAGGGTGCCGTTGGTCATACCATTCCACCTTGTTGCGCCAGTTGTGGACGCGCCGTGGGCGATGATGTATTGACCATCATCTCGAAGCATAACAAACGCACCGTTTCCTATAGTCGAATTAGTCAGTGTTGAAGTGGCGGCGACCGTACCCTGACCAGAAATTGTACCGTCATCAATCTTCATCACATCATTACTTGAAGTCACATTTGTAAGAGTTGAACCGGTGACAGAAAAGTCCTGTGTCCTATCTGTACCAGTGGTCGTCTTGACTATATCTGTAGTAGCACCAAACACAGATATCCCCCCACTGTTCGCTACGACGAATCTATCTATCCCCGACTGTTGCAAGCTGAGCAAACCGCCCGTTCCTCTTTGATCGATGATGGCCGCTGAAACTGTTGATGATGTACTAGATGCAGATAGTGTTGCTGTTGGGGTTGTTGAACCAACTCCTAATCTATTATTTGTATTGTCCCAAATAAATACTGGATCAGAATCAAGAGAGTCTCCTGTGTTGAACTGGATTTCGTTAGTGTTCCCTGCTGCAGTCGCTGCACCGGCGTTAACTGTACAGTCAGTAGAAGAGTTACCTGCATTATCTACACAATCTATACCCGTGCCCTCAAAGCTGAGGGTGGTCCTCTGTGTGAGGGCACCTTGTGTGTCATCTTGTACTGTCGCGTACCCCCCTCCACTTCCGCAGCCAACACAATCACCAACAGTTAGAGATCCGATTGTAGCAGTATTCGAACGCAAATTTGTCGTGGATGCATTTGTCGCAAACAAGTTGGTTGTAGTAGCTGAAGTAGATGTACTGTTTATGGCTGTGAAGTTTTGAAGTGTAGATGAACCAGTGACTAAGATATTTGAAAGAGTGGTGAGACCAGATGTCACAGTCAAAGTACCAGTGAAATTCGCGGAAGATGAAATGGTTTGAGAATTAATCAATCCAGAAGTTATCAAACCTGTATTAAATGTCGTGGCAAACAAATTGGTACTACTTGCAGTAGTAGCAAAGAAACTTGTTGTTGTGGCTCTCGTACCTGTCGCACTGACGAAGGTGAAATTCTGTAGAGTAGATGAACTAACAGCCATGAATGAATCTGCGGTCAAGATGTTAGTTGCTGGATCATATAGAAAAGCTGCTTCGCTTGATAGGGTGTCGGCTGCCGTTGTATACAAAATCGTATTTGTACCACCAAAAGTAGAGAGCCCCGTTCCTCCGTTTGATACAGATAAATCAGTACCAGACCAATCGGTATTGCTTACAGAAGCACAGGTCACGACACCAAGGGCTGTCCATGAGCGAGCAAATTGGTTTGTACAAGTCTGTGCTGCATAAGGGACAATAGACCCACTCGCATTTACTGTGAGGATCTGAGACGCAACGCCAGTGATGGCGAGTGAGGTGGTGGTAGCATTCGTAGTAGTACTGTTCACACCAGTAAAGTTCTGGAGTGTTGATGAACCAGTAGTGAGTAAGTTTGAAAGAGTGGTGAGACCTCCTGTAGCAGTAACGGTACCAGTGAAGTTAGCTGTAG